>JASHTZ010000693.1 GCA_030040295.1 Terriglobia bacterium
AGACTTTCAGGTGAACGGTCCGGGCGAAGGGCGCCAGGATTTCGGCGGGCGCGAGCAAGTGTCGTTAAAACGCATGTTTGCCCAGCTTATTGCCTGCGATCCATCCGAGGTCGCATTCATTCCCAGCACGACGGTAGGGGAAAATCTTGTCGTCGCAGGTCTTGGAATTCCGGGATCGGACTGGAACGTTGTGACCGATGAACTGCATTTCGAAGCTTCCCTGTATCTTTACGGCTCTCTGAAGAAACAAGGGCTGGACGTCAGGGTTGTGAAGAGGCGGGAATGGGGCCTCGACCCTCGGGACTACGAACCCCTGATCGACCGCAAAACCAGGCTGGTTGCAACTTCCCTGGTTTCCTATATCAACGGCTATCTACACAGCAACATTCGCCAGGTTGCGGATCTTGTCCATGCGCACGGCGGCTATGTCTATACGGATATGGTGCAGGCGGCAGGCGCCGTGCCGATAAATGTCCGCCGGATGGGGATCGATTTTGCCGCCTGTAGCTGTTACAAGTGGCTTATGGGCGCCAGGGGTTTCGGGTACTTCTACGTGCGAGGTGACTTACAGGGTAGCGTGGTGCGCAGAACACAGTACGGAGACCGGCAATTCCTCAACTTCGACTATCATATCTTCCCGTATGATTCGCCCGGGCCTCAACCGGCAACTTGGGAACAGCGTCGGGACGCCGGGAGTTTCTATGAAGTGGGCAATATTTCGAACGTTGCCGGCGCGGGACAAGTGGCGTCGCTGGGGTACATTCTCCGGCTGGGAGTTGACAATATTCGAGATCACGTCCGCCCATTGACCGACCGGCTGCGGAAGGAGATCCCTCCCTTGGGTTTCCCCTGCGTGACTCCGGAAAATAACGAATCACCCACGCTCGGGTTTGTCGTGAAGGATCCGGCTGCCACCCGGGAGAAACTGAGAAGAGCAAACGTGAACGCCAAAGTAGGGGAGGGAGAGGCGCATCCGTGGCATCAGTTGCGGGTGTCTCCCTCCGTTTACACCAATGGGGAAGATATAGACAACCTCCTAAACGCTCTCGCATAATCCGGCGCGTCCGCTCCGGTTTGCCTCCGGATCGAGACGTTGTTGTCCACGATCTCGCCTCCGCGCGCGACAGACTGGTCGGGAACCTTCAGCCACTCGGAATCGGTGGTAAATGGCTGCCATGCCTTTTCGCGGACCACCAGAGATGCGAAAGCGAACGGGATCGGATAGGTGGGCTTTGCCTCCCATCTGATAATCGTAGCGGCACATGAAATGGGGCGCACACCCGAACGTTGGAAGACTTGGATTTCCGGTCCCGCGAACCGTAAAGCATCGTCAGTTGCCGCAGGGTGGGAGAGTGATAGATGCGCAGCTCGAAATAGCTCGGTGTTTTCGGTTTGTCGGCTGGCGGGGCGATCACCGACGAGAACTCCCTTGGCCGAAGCAACACGTGTTCGACGGAATCGAAAGGGTCTGTTCAGGAAGGCCTCGACGGCGCGTAAACGAACGGATTTCTGCAGCCCTCGATTAAGTCGGCAACTATACCCGCTGACGCCAGCTCATTGCGAGCGAATTCGGCCGCGTGGCGAATATCCCCTTCGTGCTCGGAAAGCGCGCTGATGCTCGGAATTCGCAAAAAAGTCTTCAGGGCTTCCGGAAAATCGGACCGGTGCTGCTGTTAATAGTTGATGAGCGCTCCAGGTCTGGTATCGCGCACGAGTCGTGATAATATTTGGTCAAGCGCAGGACGACGTTGAAAAAGCGAATTGGGGTTTCTGTGTTCTTGGTGGTGGTATGCGCGGCCGCGCTTCAGGCGGCGGGCGATTATGGGGCTTCCAAACAAGGCGGCATTTACATGTGGAATTACTATTTTCCGCCCGCCCCCAGCACGACTCCGTGGGCACCCGCGTGGGCCCCGGACGGCAAATCGCTGGCTGTCGGCATGTACGGTTCTATCTGGCAAGTGGACCCGCGCACCGGAACGGCCCGGGAATTGACCTATGACGGCAAGTACCATTCCGAACCGGCGTGGTCGCCCGATGGGAAGTGGATCGTCTTTACGGCCGATGACGACGGGCGCGACATACAGTTGGAAATCCTAGAAGTGGCCACCGGCCAGGTCCACGCGCTGACACACGACAACCAGATCTACGTGGACCCGAGGTTCTCGCCGGATGGCGGCAGGCTCTGTTACGTCTCCACCCAGCCGAACGGAAACTTCAACATCTATGTGCGGGACATTCGCAATGGCGATTTCACTGGCGAAGCGGTGGCCTTGACACGCGACAACTCCTTTCCCAACAATCGGCTCTATTTCGGCCGTTGGGACATGCACACGCAACCCGCCTGGACGCCCGACGGCAAGAGCATCGCGTTCGTTTCGAACCTCAACGTGCCGCTGGGCTCGGGTGACCTCTGGATCATGCCGGCGGAGAGCGATGGCGTGGAGCGCGCGCGGAAGATTCTCAGCGAGCAAACGCTCTACCGCACGCGGCCGGATGTTTCGCCGGACGGGAACCGGATCGTGTACGCCTCTACCGGCACCGCGGCCGAGGAGCACGACCAGCTCTACGTGATTCCAATCGGCGGAGGCGCGCCGTACAAACTGACCTTTGACCCGCACGACCATTTTGACCCCCGCTGGTCTCCCGACGGGGAATGGATTGCGTTCCTTTCGAACGAAGGCGGCCTGCCGCAACTGGAACTGCTCGAAACCAACGGAGGTGCCCGGAAGCGCATTCTCATCCAGCGCCGCGAATGGAAACGGCCTATGGGCAAGATCCACGTGCGTATTACTGACCGCGGCGCGCTGACCGCGGCGCGCATTCAGTACCTTTCGCCAGACGGGAAGTTTTATCCGCCGCCGGAGGCTTACGCGCGCATCGGCTTTTCCGGCCTGCACAGCTTTCACACCACCGGCGAATTCACCGCCGAGGTGCCGCCGGGCAGCATTAGCATGCAAGTCACCAAGGGCTTCGAATACCGGCCGGTGGAAAAGCAGATTCAGGTGAACGCCGGCAGCGTAACCGAGGTAAGCATTCCGCTCGGGCGTATGATCGACATGCAGGCGAGGGGCTGGTACAGCGGCTCGACCCACGTCCACATGAACTACGGCGGCAACCTGGGAAACACCCTGGCAAACATGATGATGATGTCGCGCGCGGAGGGCCAGCAGATGCTCAACGTGCTGGCGGCATGCAAGGATAATCGCGTTTTGGACTGGGACGTGTTTGTGCCGGGCGGCGGCGAGAATCCGATTTCGAAGGGTGATCCAAATCTGAAGGTGGTGGTGGGAGAGGAATACAGGCCGCCTTTCGACGGGCACGTGTTCTTTATCGGACTGCGGGACCACCTGATCTCTCCGTTTACGACTGGATATGAAGGCACGGCCATCTCCAGTCTCTATCCCAGTAACACGGACATGCTGCGCAAAGCCGCGGCCGAGGGAGCCGTCACAGGCTACGTGCACCCGTTCAAGGGCGAGCAAGACCCGCTGGAGCACGGGCTGGGTGAGGCCAAAGCGCTGCCGGTGGATGCCGCTCTG
>JASHTZ010000694.1 GCA_030040295.1 Terriglobia bacterium
TTGTTGAACTCTTCGTCCGCATCAATTCCACCGGCACCGCGCTAACGCGCGCCGAGGTCCGCAATGCGAAGTTCTATAAGAAGGATTTCATGCGGCAGGCATGGAAACTGGCTAACAAGTTCCGACGCTACTTTGAGGAAGCCCGAATCGTGTCGTCATCGCAGGTAATCCGGATGAAGGATGTTGAACTGGTCAGCGAACTGCTTGCCTCGCTAGCGAATGGCGGACTGATAAATAAGAAGGCCGCAGTGGATCGTGCTATCGCAGGGGAAGGTGTGAACGGAAACACTATTAAGCGGATCGTTCAGGAGTTCACGAGCACCATGAACCAACTGCGGAGGATGTTCCCCAATCTCTATTCCACTCGGTTTCACAATCTCAGCGAGTTCTATAGCCTCTACATGGTTGTCTTTGAGCTTCAACAACAGAAACTAATCCTACGAGATCGAAAGCGGAATCGGATCGCTCAGGCCTTGCTTCAGAAGTTTTCAACGGGTGTGGACGACGTACGAGAGCGGCAGAAGCGGTTGAAGGGCGCGCGGCCGGACGAAATGCTTTTTACGCGATATCTCTTGTCGGTGCAGCAAGGAACGGACGCACTCAGCCAGCGAAAGATCAGGTCGGAGATTCTTCACGGTCTGTTTGCTGGCCTTTTGGAGAGGAAAGACGAGCAACGGACGTTTAGCCCCGAACAACGGCGGCTACTCTGGAATAGCGAGGATGAACATTACTGTAAGAATAAACGTTGCCGGGTAAAGTTAAAATGGGGTGATTTCCACGTCGACCACAAACGAGCGCACAGCCGGGGTGGCAAGACCTCATTGGAAAACGCGCAGCTGCTCTGCCCTCGGTGTAACACCTCGAAAGGTGCCAAGTGAACGGATGTTTGCGCGGGTGGCGCATACATTGTCCTTTGTGTATGCGCCGCACAAACCCGTGTGACCTCTCTGTCGCCGCCTCCCAACCGTGGCCGGTTCGGGCTTGGGAGCCGTAGTACAGGCACTCCTGCCTGTGTTCTCTGCACGGAAGCATCGCCCGAACTACGGGCAAGAGTGCCCGTGCTCCCAATTCACGGCTTATTGATATTGATAAGGGCCTTTTCCACCGCTTCCGGGTTTCGATCGATCACGGTCAGGTAGGCGCGCACGGCGCTTTCGGGGCGCCTTCGCCCCTGCTCCCACTCCTGAAGCGAACGCGGGCTTACGGCGTATCGCCGCGAGAATTCCGCTTGCGACAGGCCCAATTTGGAGCGAATCGCCCTGACATCCACATCCTGAGGTACCTCGACGTAACGCATGGGAAGCGCCTTTCTTCCCTCCACGTGGTCAACAACCTCCTTCATGGCGGCGATCAATCGTTTACCCAATTTGGAGTGCTTGGGTTTGGTCATTGCATACCCCTCAGATGATTTACTAACCCTTTCAATTGCTTCTTGTCCGCCGGCGTCAGGTCTTCCTTCACCGCTTTGGCATAAACGTCCAGGAAGTAGACCACCTCGGCGCTGGAGCGGTAAAAGTAGATAACCCGTAAACCGCCCCGCTTACCTTTTCCTTGCCGCCCCCACCGTGCCTTGCGAACTCCACCTGTGCCTGAGACAACCGGGTGTATTTCCGGGTTCTCCGCAACGTGGAATTCCATGGCCGCACGCTCTTCCACCTCCAGCAATTTCGCTACGCGCTTTTCGTAGCCGCTGGTGTAAGCAAGGGCGGCGCTCATGTGGGCATTGTACGGCATTGACGGACTACGGTCAAGCACGATTCTCGAGTGCGGGAATTGGCCCGAAGACACCGGCGAGTCGCGCCCGTAAGCACAAATGGAAGCCTTTGTGCGGGGTGGTGATATCCGTACGGCTACCGGACTGCTTCATGTTATGCGGACCCTTGCTATTCAATATTTCTCGATGATAATAGACCTATGGGCAAATCTAAAAAATTGTTGTCTTATCAAATCAGCCTGATTCCCGAAAAAAACCGGTGGTCACACGGTTCTTGTCCCGGCGCTTCCGGGCTGCGTCTCTTTCGGAAGCACGATTGAAGAGGCTACGCAGAATGCCCGGGAGGCAATCGAACTTCATCTTGAAAACCTCGCCGCCCACAATGAGCCTTTGCCCATCGCCTGAGGAATTTCCGGGCAACCTGTGATATCCGGGATTGCCGTAATTCAGGGCGGCCTTGGACGGGCGGAGAGCCTAGAAAAACACTGCGGGAGATACGTGGAATTGTTTGCTCAGTTTCTCGATATGGGTTTTGTTGAGGTGTCGCTTCTGGTTCAGGACTTCGGAGACGATGCTCTCCGACCCAAAGATGGGGGCCAGGTCTTTTTGACGGAGGCCGTTCGCCTCCATGAGTGTACGGAGAACATCCACCGGAGAAGCGTCAGGAATCGAATGATGCACTTCTTCATACGCCTCGATCAAGGCTACCAGGACCAGGGCATATTTCTCTTCCTCTGCAGTGGGGTGATCTTTGCCAGCAAGCTTATCCAGGACCGACAGGTATTCCTGATGCTGGCGCTCCGACCGGATTGGCGTGGGGGAGCTGACATCGAGGGCGTACTTTTCGGCTATCGCTATCATGGTTTTAGCCACTCCTTTTGATCGTATTCAACGTGACTCAGAATGCGCCGGATGTAGACCATCCGCCAGGGGTATTTAATCGTGGCGATAAGCCTGCAGCGGTTATGGCTGATGTCGAACACCACAAAGCGTCCCACGGTGTCCGAATTTTTCCAACTGTTCCGCACATCGGTAAAGTTCTTCCAGTCCGCATTCTTGGCTACCTTGTACCACGCGTCAAGGCATGCGCCCCATTCGCTGTGTTTCGCCGAGGCTTCTCGAATCGCCTTTCGGCTGACGATTCGCATGAGCCATCTTCGCATTTTGAGAAGTTGTCGTCAAGCCTCACATTTGAATGCACCGGGAATCACATTCATATGTGGATGAAGTGATTCTGCGGACATTACGAGGCATTTCTATTAGCATATCTCAATCTTATGTCTGAGCTCGTCCCCATTCCGCTTCCTCTGCTTTTGCGCCGGGCGTTTCTCGAATATGAGCGCGAGGGAAAAATCTTCGACCTGCCCAAGGCGAAATTCTTCCGCGGGCTTCCTGGCCTCGATACTTCTGTCCGCTTTCATGGCCACTGTGCCTCGACGCCGCTCGGTCCTGCCGCCGGGCCGCACGACCAGTTGGTTCAGAACATCGTGCTCTCGTGGCTGGGTGGCTCGCGCATTATCGAGCTCAAGACGGTGCAGATCCTCGACGAGCTGAAGATTCCCCGCCCCTGCATCGACATCATCAACGTCGGGTACAACGTGGAATGGTCGCAGGAGCTGCGGCTTGAGCAGTCGCTGCGCGAGTACGTGGGCGCGGCGATGTTCATCGAAATCCTAAAGGCGTCGAAGCTTCTCGGCGAGGATTTCCCAGGCGACTGGGGCGCGACCATCTTCGATATGAGCGTGGGTTACGACCTAAAGGGGATCAGGTCGCCGCGCGTGCGGGCGTGGATGGATGCGATGAAGGACGCGACCGTTATCATCAATGAGCTGCGACCGTCGCTCACCGGTCCCTGGGCGCGGTATCGCGACTTGCCGTATCCCACTCGCATCAGCGATACGCTCACGCTCTCAACATTTCACGGCTGCCCGGCCGGTGAAATTGAAGGCATCGTCAGTTTTCTGCTCACGGAGATGGACCTAAACGTCTGCGTCAAGCTGAATCCCACCCTGCTGGGGAAAGCACATGTAGAACATCTGCTCCATGACGTGCTGGGATATCGAGACTTGCGGGTGACGCAGGAGGCGTTTGACAAGGACCTGCAATTCGCCGAGTCGCTGGAGATGATTCCGCGGCTCGACCGCCTGGCGCGCTCACGGGGCAAACGGCTTGCGGTGAAATTCAGCAACACGCTGGTGGTGAAAAATCATCGGACGTTCTTTAGCGAAGAAGTCATGTACCTGTCTGGAGCGCCGCTGCACGTACTCACGCTGAACCTAGTGCAGAAGTTCCGCGAGCACCTGGGCTTGCGAATTCTCCCACGGGACTGCGGGGAAGATTTATCCGGCAGCGCAATTTCGCTGCCCGAGGCCATTCCCACATCGTTCTCAGCAGGCTTGGACAGCAACAACATGGCGAATTGTGTCGCCATGAATTTCATTCCCGTAACCACCTGCACGGACTTGCTGCGGCCGGGCGGCTACGCGCGGCTGATTCGCTACATGGAAAAGCTGGGCGACAAGATGAATGCTCTGGGCGCCGCGCGACTTCCGGATTTTGTGGTCCGATACGCGGGCCAGGGCGAGGCTGCGGTCGAGCGCGTGACGCACGATTTGGTGGATTCGCTTCGCGCACAATTCGCCGGAGCCGATTCCGCGCAGATGGATGCGGCAAAGGCGTGGTTGGAGGGACACGTGGCGACGCACTTGAAGAACTGGGTGCGGGACGGCCAGGGTGTACCACTTCGCACCGTTTGTGCGCAGATTGAAGCCGGGGCGCATCGCCATGCCCCCCTGCCCGGCGTGCTGGCCGGCCCACTGAGCGGCGCACTCGCAGGGCTCGAGCAGGCGCTCGTGGATGTGGCGGGCGTGCTCAATACTCCGATCCTTGTGAAGGAAACCACCGAGGATCCACGCTACGCCTGGGAGCAAAACAAAGGTGTGCCACGCAAGATTGGCTCGAAGCTTTGGCTCTACGATTGCATCAACTGCGATAAGTGCGTGCCCGTATGCCCCAACGTCGCCAATTTCGTCTACGAGACCACGGCAGCGGAAATTGCCTACGATAACTACCTTCTCTCCCCTGGCGAGCCACCACAGCGCGTCCCGGGCGGCATATTCAAGGTCGCGAAGGCGCACCAACTGGCCAACTATGCCGACGCCTGCAACGACTGCGGCAACTGCGATGTGTTTTGCCCGGAAGACGGCGGGCCTTATGTCGAAAAGCCACGGTTCTTTGGCAGCCTTGAGACTTACAGGAAATACGCGGGGCGCAACGGGTTCTTTTTGGATTTTCAGAATGGTGAAACTACAGTTTACGGCACGATCGCCGGCGCAGCCTATCAGTTGAGCATGAACAAGCAGAACGACTGCGCGCGTTTTTTGACTGCTGAGGCGGAGGTGGAAATCCAGCCTAGCGGTGGCGCACCGGTGAGCTGGAATTTGAAATCCTGGGGTTCCGTACAGCCCTATAAGCTCGACATGCTTCCGTATTTGCAACTCAAATTGCTTGTGGAATCCGTCCGTGACCCGCGGCGCATAAACTTTGCCAATATCGTGGGAATATAATTTGATCGAGTTGCAATCTTAAATCGGGCATTAGGAGCAAACGGGAATGACCAAAAGCGCTCTCTTCAAAAATAAAGATTACATCACCACGCAGGAGTGGACGAACGCGGAGATTGAAACTCTATTGGAAGTCTCCGGCGACCTCAAGCGGAAATTCAAAAGTCACGTCCCACATCGGCACCTGCCGGACAAGACAATTTTCCTGATGTTCTTTGACAAGTCCACGCGAACCCGCAATTCCTTTGAGGCGGGCATCACGCAACTGGGCGGCCACGCGCACTTCCTGACCGCCGAAGTGATGCAGATTTCGCACGGCGAGAGTCCGAAGGACACGGGAATCATTCTTTCGAGCTACGGCCATGCCATCGCCATCCGGCACGACCTGATTCCCGGCGAAGGGAACACCTACATTCGCGAAGTGGCGCGCTGGGCGAGCGTTCCGGTGATCAATATGCAATGCGACGTGGATCATCCCTGCCAGACGCTTGCCGACCTGATGACCATTCGCGAAAAGCTGGGCAACAATCTGCGTGGCCGCAAGCTGGCGGTCACCTGGGCGTACGCGCCGAGTTACGCCAAGCCGCTTTCCGTGCCACAGGGACTGATCATGCTGATGCCGCGCTTCGGCCTCGACGTGGTGCTGGCAAATCCGCCCGAATACCGCCTGATGCCGGAGACGCTGAGAGCCGCCCAGGAAAATGCGCGTGCCGCGGGAGTGAAATTCGAGGTGGTGGACAACCTGGACGAAGCCTTCCGCGACGCCGACGTCGTGATTCCCAAGAGTTGGGGCTGCCTGGACACCATGGGCACCAAGCCGGAGGAATCCCTGCGCATCGCCAAGCAATACTGCCATTGGATTTGCGACGCCGCCAAAATGAAGCTGACGCGACCGGATTCCCTCTACATGCACCCGCTGCCCGCCGACCGAGGCAATGAGGTGACTGACGAAGTGATCGACGGCCCCCACTCGGTGGTTTTCCAGGAGGCGGAAAATCGTCTGCACACCGCGAAGGCAATCATGGCCTTAACGATGGCCGACGGGAACATTGCCTACGACGCATAGGTTGCGGAATTGCCCGCAGTGCCTCTCACCGCGCAATCCCTCCCGAAATGTGCTGAACGCATTTCAAGCTTCCATAGTAGAATTCCCTGCGATCCTCCGGTGAAGGCGGCGCATGGCTCTTACCTCAGGGACGAAGTTGGGTCCCTATGAAATTCAGGACAAGTTGGGCGCAGGTGGAATGGGCGAGGTGTACCGCGCGCGCGACACGCGGCTGGATCGCACCGTGGCCATCAAAGTCCTGCCCGCACAACTCTCCGCCGACCCCGAGCGCAAGGCGCGGTTCCAGCGCGAGGCCAAAGCCATCTCGGCGCTTCAACACCCGCACATCTGCGTACTGCACGACATCGGGACGCAAGACGGCGTTGATTTTCTGGTGATGGAGTATCTGGAAGGCGAGACGCTCGCAGCGCGCCTCGAAAAAGGCGCGCTGCCTCTCGACGACATTGTGAAGATCGGCGCGACGGTGGCCGACGCGCTTGACAAAGCCCATCGTCAAGGTCTGGTCCATCGCGACTTGAAGCCCGGCAATATCATGCTGACCAAGTCCGGCGCCAAGCTGCTGGATTTCGGGCTGGCCAAGCCATCGGCAGCAGTAACGCCCGGAACGCCGGCCGGCTCTGCCGCGCCGTTACTTAGCGCGGCGCTGACCGTTTCTTCCCCCAACCCGACGAACTCCCCCCTCACCTCTGCGGGCTCCGTTGTGGGCACGATGCAGTACATGTCGCCCGAGCAATTGCAAGGCAAGGAGGCCGACGCGCGCTCCGACATCTTCGCTTTCGGCGCGGTATTGTACGAAATGGCCACCGGCAAGCGGGCGTTCACGGGGAAATCGCAGTTGAGCGTGGCAACGGCGATCCTGGAAAACGATCCTGCGCCGGTAAGTTCCCTTCGGCCGGCGCTGGCGCCTGCTCTGGACGCGCTTGTGGCGACCTGCTTGGCCAAAGATCCGGAGGAACGCTTTGCGAGCGCGCACGACGTGGGCGTGGCGCTTAAGTGGGTTTCTGCTGTAGCCCCGGTGTCCTCAACGGCGGGAGATTCGCGGGTGGGAACACCCGCGCCACAACGCGCCTTGCGTCGGGTGGTTCCCTGGCTGGCGGCCGCAATCCTCCTGGGGCTTTTGGCGGTAACGGCGGTGAACGATTGGCGCCTGCGCAACCAGCCTCACCGGCTGATCAGGAGTTTTATCCTGGCTCCGGAAAAGGCGGACCCGAATGGACGAGCGGGATTCAGCGCCCTATCGCCCGACGGCAGCCGCTGGGCCGTCGTCGCGCCCGATTCAAGGGGACAAAATGTCCTCTGGGTCCGGCCACTCGATTCGTTGGACGCGCGAGCGCTGGAAGGCACGCAGGGCGCCACCGACCCGTTCTGGTCGTCCGACTCACGGTCAATTGCCTTCTGGGCGCAAAACAAGTTGATGCGCGTGGATGCGTCGGGGGGCCCTACGCAAACCATCTGCGATGCCCCGAACGGCCGGGGTGGCTCCTGGAATCAGGAGGACACGATCCTTTTCTCATTGGCCGATCCCCCCACTCTCTTACGCGTCCCGGCGGCAGGCGGCACGCCGGTTGCGGCGTCGGAGTTGGACGTGTCGCGGCAGGAGGATAATCATTTGTGGCCCTGGTTCTTGCCCGACGGCAGGCATTTCATTTTCTATACCCACAGCAAGACAGCCGATCGTTCGGGGATTGCCTTAGGCTCGCTCGACTCCAGGCAACATCGGTTTTTGTTTCCCAACGATTCGAACGCCGTCTATGCCTCCGGGTATCTGGTATTTGTGCGCGATGGGTATCTGATGGCGCAAAAATTTGACACAGGCCGCGGAGAGCTGGCGGGAGAAGCGGCGCCGATCGCCGAGCAAGCCTCGGAGTTTCTTAAGTACTTCCACGGAGCATTCGCTGTCTCGCAGACTGGGACGGTCCTCTATTTCCGCTGGGCCGGCGGCGGATCGCAGCTCCGGCTGGTTGATCGCAGCGGAAAGACGCTTGGAATGGCGGGCCCACCGGCTCGGTACATCTGGCCACGGGTCTCGCCCGACGGAAAGCAAGTGGCGGTGGGAATTGAAGATGCCAGCAGCAAGCGGATATTTGGCTGCTGAACTTCGAGCGCGGCACGCGGACACGACTGACGTTCGACCCGGGAGGAGCGGCATCTCTGCCGACGTGGGCGCCAGACGGTAAAAAAGTTTATTACGCATCGACCCGCGCGGGAAAGACGCACATTTACGCTCGCCTTGCGGATGGCGCGGGGACGGAGGAGACAATTTTGAACACCCCCGGGACGTCCGAGTATCCGATGGACATCTCGCCCGATGGGCGGTATCTCGCCTATGACCGCTATGAAGGTCAGCACAGCAGTAATATTTGGGTTTTGCCGCTGGTTGGCAATCCAAAGCCGTTTCCGCTGGTCCAGAACGATTTTGGCGCGGTTGCCCCGGTGTTTTCTCCCAATGGCAAGTTCGTGGCCTATATGGGATATGAAACCGGAAGCTATCAGATTTACATCACACCCTTCCCCGGCGGCGGCGCGAAGTGGCAGGTGTCTGCGGCTGGAGGAGCAATACCGGCATGGAGCGGCGACGGCAAGGAATTGTATTACCTCACGGGTGGCGATTTAATGGCGGTTGAAGTGCGCGAGGCCGGCGGCGCGGTGGAGCTGGGCAATCCGCAGCGCCTGTTCAGCGTGAGCACGGTCACCGGGCCCGATGGGCCGTACGCCTTGGCCGCCCGCGACGGCAGCAAGTTTCTAATCAATGGTTCTCCCGAATTGAGCGCCGCCGAGCCCCCCGTGCTGATTGCCAACTGGACGGAAGAGTTGAAAACCGGAGGAAAGTAAGCGGCAAGCCGCGGGCAGGTGGATTTTGAATTCACGTCGTCATCTTTGAGGGATCGAAGATGGTGTCGATCTATCACTTGTGACCGTGCCTGTTCCCTTCAAAATCTAAAGGCAGAGATACTGTGATCATTCGCAACGCTCGCGTGCTCACGCTCGATGCGACGAATCGCGTGCTCGATTCCGCATGCGTCGAGATTCTGCCGGGCGGGTCAGTTGGGTATGTGGGGTCGGCTGGGGGGGGAGCCCCATTTCAACACCACCCCGGCGGCGGTGGCCGCCTCCCCTCCTCATCTGAGGAGGGGAGCCAGGAAAGCATCGACGCGCAGGGCAAGCTGCTGATGCCGGCGCTCATCAATTGCCACACCCACCTTTACAGCACGCTGGCAAGAGGAATTTCGCTCCCCGGGCGGGCGCCCAAAAATTTTCCGGACGTTCTGAAGAAGCTCTGGTGGCGGCTCGATCGCGCTTTGAACCTCGACAATGTTTATTACAGCGCGCTGGTGGGAGCGATTGATTCGGCCAAGAATGGCGTGGGCACGCTGGTGGATCACCACTCGAGTCCTGGTGCCTGCGCGGGCAGTCTGGACCGCGTCGAGCGGGCGTTGCGCGAGGTGGGCCTGCGGGGAGTCCTGTGCTACGAGACTTCTGACCGCAATGGCAGCGCCAGCGCGACGGAGGGGCTGAACGAGAACATTCGCTTCCTTGAACGCCTGCGAAGCGGCGCGGGCGACGGATTGATCGCGGGCTGTTTCGGCCTGCACGCGTCCTTCACGCTTAGCGATCGAACGTTGCGCCGCGCGGTGGAGGCGAATAATTCCCTGGGCGCGGGTTTTCACGTTCACGTGGCGGAGGACCGCTGCGATTTGGAGGATGCCCGCCGCCGCGGCCGCGCCTCACCGGCAGCACGCCTCCATGAACTCGGTATTCTTGACCATCGCTCGCTCGCGGCGCACTGCGTGCACGTGAATACGCGGGACATTGCGGCGCTGGCGCGACACCAG
>JASHTZ010000695.1 GCA_030040295.1 Terriglobia bacterium
CGCCGGTGAGCTCCCGCGATTACAAGATTCGCCGCGAGATTGAAACCCACGTGGAAGACGGCCACCAGATGGGCGAAATTCTCCTGCAGTTGGGCTTGCGGCAGGTTTTTTGCTACGAGAAATTTCGCACCATTTACGCGCCGCGGGGGAAGCGCGACGTGGATGAAGCGCCGCATGTGGTGTTTGACGAAACGCCCATCGGAAATTATCTGGAACTGGAGGGCCCGCAGCGCTGGATCGACGAGGTGGCGCGGCAACTGGGTTTTTCCAGACGGGACTACATTACCGAAAGCTATGCCTCGCTCTACCGGAAGAAGTGTCAGGCCGAGGGAAAGACTCCCCAAAATATGGTCTTCCCAACGCGTGAATCGTGATCGGGCAGGAGTTGTAGCGTGGCTATCCCCGGCCGCGACGCTTTCGCGCCTGGGGACACCCGCGTTACAGAATCCATGGCGCTAGGGAAATCGTGATTGGGTTCTTTCCCCGAGTGGGATATAATGCGACTAGGGTTTTTGTCCGTCTGCCGGCGGACATAGGAGGAGAAGAAACATGGACGGATTGCTATCACCAACTCATCTGGTTTTTATTCTGCTGATTGTGCTAATTCTGTTTGGGCCCGGCAAGCTGCCGGAGCTTGGAAAAGGTTTAGGGAAAGGTATCCGCGAATTCAAAGATGCAATGCGCGGCGGGATGGACGGCACTTCCGATAAGAAGTAGGTAGGTGTGCCAACCCGGAAGGAGAAGAACGCATGGAAGGGTTGCTCAGCCCCACACATCTGGTCTTTATTCTGCTGATCGTTCTGATTTTGTTCGGCCCCGGCAAGTTGCCCGAATTGGGCAAGGGGCTGGGCAAGGGCATTCGCGAATTCAAGAGTGCCATGCGCGGCGAAATGGAGGGTTCTTCCGATGCGAAAGCAAAGGAAGAAGCCAAAAAGGCAGAAGATGAGAAGAAGCCAGAGGAAGTGAAGAAGTCGTAAGTCATCCCCTTCGCTAATCTGCGCCAGGGACGTCCCATACCTTCTGATTCAGCTTTCCAGGACGAGGTCAAATGTCACAGGAACACAGGGAGTTTTCGCCTGTCGCTTCAGGCGGAACCTCGCGCCGCCGATTCCTCCAGGCGGTTGCTGCTACTGCCGGACCCGCCCTCAGCCAGCCCAAACTGAGTTTCTCGTATCCCACGCCGCAGCGCATCTTGGCGATTGCGGGAACGTACAGCTCCCCGCAGGGACCGGAAGGGTCGCCGGGGCGCGGGCAGGGAATTTACGTTTTTGAAATGGATTCCGCAAGCGGCGCCCTCCTGCAACGCGAGGTCATTCCCAACGATTCGAACCCCGCCTGGCTGGCGCTCCACCCCTCCGGTGCGCATCTCTATTCGGGGAATGAGATCACCCATTATGACGGGACGGATTCCGGCTCGGTCAGCGCCTATGCTGTCGACCGCGCCAATGGTCACCTGACCTTGCTCAACACAGTGAGTTCAGAAGGCGCCGGGCCGGCCCATCTGAGCGTTCACCCGTCGGGAAAGTACGTGCTCGTGGCGAACTATGCGGGAGGCACCGTTGCTGTGCTTCCCATCCAGGCGAGTGGCGAACTGCTTCCCGCATGCGATGTGGTTCACCATGAAGGAATCGTCGGCCCTCAGCACGCCCAAAGCGCACCGCCCGGCAGCTTTGCCATCAGCGGGCACGACAAGCCACACGCTCACATGATTCAGGCAGATGCCGCCGGCCGCTTCGTGCTCGCCAGTGATCTGGGGCTCGACAGGATCATGATTTACAGATTCGATTTGGAGCGCGGTAAACTCACCCCGAACAATCCTGCCTTTGTTACGCTTCCCCCGGGTGATGGCCCGCGCCACTTCGCATTTCATCCCCATGGCCTGTGGTTTTACTCCTTGCAGGAGGAAGGCTCAACAGTTGTGGCATTCGACTACGACGCGGCTCGCGGAAGCTTGAAGGAAAAGCAAACCGTCTCGAGCCTGCCGCGGGGCTTTGCGGGAACCAATTTCACTTCCGAAGTCATGATTTCCGCGGATGGCAAGTTCCTTTACGCCGCGAATCGGCTGCATGACAGCGTCGCGTGGTTTTCCATCGGCGGCCAGGGCACTTTGACTTTCGCCGGCGAAGAATGGACGCGCGGCGATTATCCCCGGAGTTTCAACATCGATCCCACAGGAAATTTCCTCTATTGCTGCAATCAGCGCGCGGATGCTATCGCCACTTTCCGCGTCAACCGGCAGACGGGAGCGCTGGCGTTTACGGGGCACTATACGCCTGTCGGCACACCCGCAAATATCGTATTCCTGACTCAGTGAGGATCTTGTGACCGGTCTCCCGTTGTGGCGGCGATCGATAAGCGTCGCGCGACGGTCGCAGACCGCCGCTGCAATCGGAGGCCGGCACACTTGCGAGTATCGTTCTCCTCATGTAGGCCTCTTTAAGGCCTCCTGTACGGAAAATACCCGACACTGCTCAATAACATTGCGAATTATGATATTCGGGCTTAAGATGGCGTCAGAATCCGACCAGTGGGGGTGCTTATGAAGGTGGCAGACCTCATCTACTCACGCAACGACATTTTTTACATCACCGAGAACCAAACAGTATATGACGCAGCCCGATACTTGCGCGAAAAGCAGGTGCGATCCGTGGGCGTGCTTACCCCCGGCGGAATGCTGGTGGGCGTAGTGTCGCAAGCCGATGTTTCGGACAAAGTGGCGGCGGAGAACAAGTGTCCGGCCTGGATGCGAGTCTCGGAGATCATGACGTCGAACCCGATCGTGGTTTCCCCCAGCGCCCACTTGGATGAGTGCGTGCGCTTAATGGAGAAACACGGCATCTACCACCTTCCCGTGGTTGATGAAACGGAAACCTACCGAGGCATGATCTCCGCCCAGGATTTGCTGAGGGTCATTGCCTCCGATGAAAAGGCGCGCGCCGATATGCTGGAATCGTTCCTCTTTTCGGGTCGCTGACGCCGTCAATGGCTCAGAATAAAATCCCCGCGATGATCAGTGCCACGCCCATGACCTGCCCTGAATGCGCGGCCTCGGTCAGCGTCGAGGATGTGCGCATCGGGCGATGTTCAAAGTGCCGGACCAGGATTCGAATCCCACAAAAGTTCAGGACAAAAGTGAGGGTGGCGATGATTCCCACCATCCTGCTGATTGTTGCTTACGGAATGATTATCCTACCCTCCGGACAGCATAGTGATACTTTCGTGCTCATGTGCTATGTGGGAACGGCGATTTGCGGATTCATTTGGATGATCCTGGTTTCGAGTCTTGCCTATTGGCTAACCCCGCCCAAGATTGAACGGATTACTGAGGACGTGGTTAAACTCAATCTTTCATGAGAATTTACAAAAAGTTCAGGGAATCATTCGGCTATGTGCTTGGTGTTCGTGGGTAG
>JASHTZ010000696.1 GCA_030040295.1 Terriglobia bacterium
TCAGGACCATGGGCTTCAGCCTCTTCGTCGCCCAAATCCGTGCGTTCCATGGGTGAGGGCAGAACTGTCTCGCTCTTGGTCACGATGGCTTCCAGAAGTTTTACTGAGGATTCCGAAGGTGCGCCGCCAATGTCGCCGGTGCCGTAATAGTGATAATCCACAGGCACGCCTGTGGCCTTGGCGTCAAGCGCCAGGCGAGCGGGCCAATTGACGTAATTCGCGTGGGGCGGGTCGAACGCGGGGCTGTTCTTGCTGATGTCATACCAAATGTTGCCGCTGTAGGTGAGCGGATTGAATGCCGCGATCACACTTCGGCCGCCCGGGCCGTCCCAGAGGCCAACATTGAAGGGAATGCCTTTGGGGGTTTGCTCCGGCGAATCGAGCCCGCCCACCGGCGCGGAGGATCCCCACGTCAGTTTTTGCGTTGAAAATCCTTTCACGCCAGCCGCGGAGAGGATGCTCGGCAAGGAGGCCGGAAAGCCGAAGCAGTCCGGGAGCATGTACTCATCGCTGGCCACACCAAAATCGTGGCGGAAATATTCGTTTCCATACAGCACCTGGCGGATGATGGACTCGGGCGAAGGGGAATTCACGTCGTTTTCTTCCACCGACGAACCTGCAGGATACCATCGGCCGGCTTTTACCCACTGGCGCAGAATTTGGTAATCCGCGGGGAAGTATTCCTTCATCAAGCGGTAACGATTGGAGCCGGTGAAATTGAAAATGTAGTGCGGATATTTTTCAAACAGCGCGAAATTCAGGTGCATGGTCTTGGCGAGGTAATCGCTGATCACCTCCGGGTATTCCCATCGCCACTCGGTGTCCAAGTGCGCGTACCCGACAACGTAAAGCGTCGGCTGGGGGAATGCGGAGTTGGCGGCGGCCGGCGGCGCGGCGGGTTTTTCCTGGGCGATGGCGGAAGCTGGCGAAAGTGAAAACGCAGCAATCAACAATATGACGGTAATGATTTGATTGATTGAAAACGCAACTGTACGCCCTGGGTGAACGGGAAAAGCATCGGTGGTGATCATATTGCCCCCATGAATTTGGTTGCGTCAGGCGGGTGAGCCCGGTGGAAGGGAACTGCTCGCAAGCCCGCAGCGCGCCTCCGGGAAGAACCCGGGGGAGGCGTCATTATACACACGGCCTGTAGACCTGAATAGTCAGGGAATCATGTACAATGGTCCGCGCTATTGGATTTAGCCATGAAGCCGGACGAAGGTTCAGCGAGTGAAGGCGGAACACTCGATTTCCGCCCAGCAAGCTGTGGTGGGCATCAAGGTGACGGGCGAGTTGAAATGCATCGCCTCACCATTTGACACGCAAAACGGCTGAATTGATACTTCAAAAAGGAGACTGAACGATGAGGGTCCGAATTCTGGTACTTGCCGGATTAATGATGGCAGCGGTGCTGGCCGCTGGCGATAACGGCCGCCCCGTGGTTTTTGTCGGCCACGAACAAGTCATGGCGGCATTGGAAGGGCAGACGCACAGCGGGCCATTGGTCAAGGCGCCGGATCTATTGGTAATGGGCGCACACCGCGCGGAAAACGGGCACGTGGAAGTTCACGACAAAGAGACGGACGTGTTCTACATTGTCGACGGTGAGGCGACGCTGATCACCGGCGGCAAAATGCTGGGTGGCCATGTCATTTCTCCCGGTCAGTGGCTGGGAACCAGCATTGAAGGTGGGGACGCTCATCACATGGTCAAGGGTGACGTGATTGTAATTCCTGCAGGGATTCCTCATTGGTTCAAGAGCGTACCGCATACGGTAAGCTATTTCGTGGTGAAGGTGCTCAAGCAATAACGATCAAGTAGCGACCGCCACTATTAAGTGAGAGGTTCGAAAAGATGGGTCTTCCTTCCCCATATCGCGTCGTGCACGGATGGCCGGTTCTACCGGAGGGCTACGTGCTCGGACAGGTGTGCGGCGTGGGTGTGGATTCACACGAGCACGTCTTTGTCTTTCACCGCGCAGATCACGGAGGCGATAAGCAGGGCGCGCTGATCGAGGCTCCGGTGGTGATGTGTTTTGACGGCGCCAGCGGCAAACTTCTGGACTCCTGGGGCGCCGGTGCATTTCGCATGCCGCACGGCCTTCGCGTTGATGACCGCGACAACATCTGGCTGACCGATTTGGAGCTGCATCAAGTCTTCAAGTGCAGCCATGACGGAACCGTTCGCATGTCCGTGGGTGTTGCCGGGGTTCCGGGATGGGACCACTTGCACTTCAACAAGCCGACGGATGTGGCGGTAGCCCGCGACGGTTCGTTTTACGTAAGCGACGGCTACGGGAACCGGCGGATTGCCAAATTCTCGCCGCAGGGGGAATTTCTCATTGAATGGGGCAGGGCAGGGGACAAGCCGGGAGAATTCAACGAGGTCCACAATCTGGTGCTCGATCGCGAAGGAAGGGTTTACGTAACCGACCGCGTGAATCGCCGCGTTCAGGTTTTTTCCGGGGACGGTCAATTTATTGCGCAATGGAAACGCGAGGCGCTGGGCTGCCCATGGGCGTTGGCATTTGGCGCGGATGGCTTCCTCTATATGGTCGACGGTGGAGACCAAAACGCGCAATTGCCCGGGCGTGCGCGGCTCACGCGGCTGGACCTGGAGGGAAATATTCTGGAGCAGTGGTCATCCTTCGGGAACTACGATGGGCAGTTGTACTACGGCCATGATATTGCTGTCGGCAAAGCCGGAGATGTTTACGCCGGAGACGTGAACCACGGCATGCGGGTGCAGAAATTTTCCCGGAGCGAAAAGGAATTCCTGTTCTTATCCCCTCAAAGTGGGTGAGCGAAGTCCGGACGATTGGACCGAATCGCTAGGGACGAACTTCGAGCGCCTTTAAGGTCGCCGGATCGAGTTGGCCGGACGGGCTCAATCCATGGCTCTCCTGGAATTCCTTGACTGCACGAGCAAGTCCTGCACTCGTCCAACAGTCCAGGATAAAGTCAAATCTCAGCTTGTTGAGCGCAGCCTTCGCACCGCACACAACGCGCCCCGAGCGGCCCGTGGGCTTATCCGATCCGGCTTTTTTAAGCATTGCGAAAATCTCGCGATCACTCGGATCAGCATAGTCAATCGCCAGTCGCTCCGTTCCGCAAATGCGGAAGCCCTGTGCCCCTGGCGCGGGGCGGTGCTGAGTAGAGA
>JASHTZ010000697.1 GCA_030040295.1 Terriglobia bacterium
TTGATCACGCCACGGCCCTCAATGCCGATATTTTCGAGGTCTTCACCCAACAACAGCGCGTCGGTGGTGAAATCAGACTCCGCCTTGGAACCGAAAAGGGTGGCGCCTGCATCCAGGTAAAGTCTTACGTGACTGCGCAAGTGAAGTGTCCCGGAAGTGTAGTCGCCGGCGGGAAAGTAGACCTCGCCACCTCCGGACTGGGCACAAGCATCTATCGCCCGTTGCAGGGCCTTTGTTGCAAGGTCATCTTTCCTCCCCGTCGCCCCGTAATCTCTGACGTTGAAGACGGCCTTACCGGATTGGGCGAGCAGATCTAAAGCTGGAATGAGCAACACCAATACGGCACACACCAGAGCCGCTTTAGATAAAAATGGCTTACTCATCGTTGCCCTTTAGACTGAAAAGCTACGCAGCACACTCTGACTCTCAAATCAGACCGTTGCAGATAACCCCGCTCGGAAGACTTACTGAAGAAGCCGTGTGCGTTTATAAGGTTTGGGCGAACACCTGTCAACGCTTTTCTAAGAAGCCTTTTGAAGAAGCCGACGCTTTCGTCCTGCCTCGTGAACTTGACGAACCGCTTTGGTTGACTTAATTTTTTCCTCTCGGTGAAATCGGAGCGACGCCGCCTGTACAGGGCACCAGCGGAATGGAATGAAGGTTTCATAAGGAGGCAAGTTGATCCACCCAACAAATTTCAAGAATTTCATTACAAAGACAATCATTCTGACCTTGGCCATGGGAGGAACATCGCTGCTGGCAAGTGGCGAAGCGGCCATGCATGGCATGCCTGTCTATAACGTGATGGACTTCGGCGCAACGGGAAGTAAATCGGACAATGCTCTCCCCGCCATTCAAAAAGCGATTGACGCGGCTGCCGTCAAGGGCGGAACCGTCTACTTCCCGCCTGGCGGCTATACCTCGGGAACCATCCATTTGCGCAGCCACGTGAACATTTATCTCGAAGCCGGCGCCACGCTTTATGCCTCAGAGAATCCCAGCGACTTCGCGGAGCAAAAGGTCAAATCCAAGGACGCCTTGCTGTTCGGCGAAAACCTGGAAGACATCTCGATCGAGGGGCGGGGCACGGTGGACGGGCAGCAGAAATACTTTTGGGCGCCGGACACTTCCGAGCACACCTTCAACCACAAAATATTAATGGAAAAGCTGGGCCTCTCGACGATGCGCAGCTACCCGGCAGGCTTTCCGACCCAGCAGGATTACGCACATCTGCTCTGGCTGGGGCGCTGCACGAACGTGCGGATCACCGGTGTGTCATTCCTTCACTCACCCAGTTGGACCTTCGCGTTGTTTGCCTGTTCGCGCGTGGTAATCGATGGAATTTACATCTACACGAGTTTGAAAGAAGCCGTGTGGGCCGACGGGATCGACATCGTGAGCAGCCATGACATCACGATTGCCAACAGCACCATTGAAACCGGTGATGACTGCATCGCGATCGTATGCGGCATCCCCGAATGGGGTCCTGATTACCCCACCGAAAACATCACGATCACCAATTGCCGGTTCTCTTCCGCCTCCGCCGCCATCAAATTTACCGAGGGAAACAGCCGCCTGGTGGATCACGTCGTCATCAACAATTGCGTAATCTTCAATACCAACCGCGGGATCACGCTGCAAATCGCCACCGGCGGCACGGTTCGCGATGTGATCATTTCGAACATCACCATGGACCTCCACCGCTACGACTGGTTCTGGGCGGGCGACGGCAACGCCTTCAATTTCGAAATTCACCGCCAGAGTGAGTGGAACCACCAGCCGCCCATTCCCGGAGAACCCGGTCCCGGCCTGATCAAAGACGTCATCTTCCGCGACATCATCGTACACTGCCAGGGAAGCTCCCATATCGAAGGCCACCCGGAGAGGTGGCTTGAGGGAGTGACCTTCGAGAACATCAAATATTTCATTTCCCACGATCCCCATGCGCCTTACGACCAGGCGGACTCCGCCCTGGTCTTCCGCCGCGCGAGAAACCTGCGTCTCAGGAATATTGAGGTCTACTGGGAGAAACCCTTCTATGAGAATTGGCGGAACGCTCTGTTGGTGGAAGATGTCGACGGCCTCCAGCTTTCGGGCTTCATGGGCAACGCCGCGTGGCCTGAGAAAAATATTCCCGCCGTCGAATTAAACCGCGTGGCCAACGCCAATATCGAATCCGCCGTGGCGCCCGCGGGAACCAATGTGTTCCTGAAACTGGGGCCGGGCGATCACGATATCCATTTGTACGGGAACGATTTTCACCAGGCCAAAACGCCTTTGGCGCTGGACCCGAGTATGCGCCCTGAAAGCGTTACGAGCTTCGGTAACGTGATGCCGCACAAATGAGTCTCGGCGTTCCTAATCACGGCATGTGGGGGGCATGACAACGTGCCCCCGATTGGGGTGCGTGGCCATACGGTCCTACACAGGTTTAGCGCGCCGGCGCGCTTCCGCCTCGGCCAGCCAGCCTCGGCTCAATTCTTGGGCAGGAACACTCGACATGTAGGGCTTGATGTCCAGAAAAGGTGTGCCGTCCAGCATGTCAACCCCGCTGACATGCAGCTTGTTGCCCTCGCGGCGCAGCAGGCGAACGACCGTCAACCCGATGGGATTTGGACGCCGCGGCGAGCGCGTGGAAAACACGCCGTGTGGACGCGGATCGACGGGCGGCGTGGCCACGAGATCGTAGTCTGTGACGCGGTCGAACACCCAAAGAACGTAGAGGTGCGAGAAGCCTTCGATGTCCTTCAGGCCGGCCTCGAGCTCGGGCAGAAGTTCCAGCACACCCGGGGCATTGTGCTCGGCGCCAGGACCTTTGGGGATCTGCGAGGTCTCGGTGTACGGACTGCGAATCCGTCCGATGGGCCGCATGGTGAAAGTTGCGTTTTGGGTGACGATAGACATTGTGTTCCTGCCAAGTCTTTAACCGCCTGTAGCGGTGCTCCTGCAGTCGACCACCTCACCGTGAGTTAGGCGTCGTCAGAGCTTAAGTGAAATTTTTTAACGATTCCGATTGACGGAGCCTTCCAATAGAGATAGATTATTGCCATCTGTCTAGTATAAATTCGGACAGTTTTCTAATAGAAACTGATTATTGTACTCTGTTTGAGATGGATTGGAAGTTTCAGTAGTAACCTCCTGCGCTTCTGCATCACTGCACTGTTTGAACACTTCGCTTGCGTCGGTTCTTGGACAAAATGACTTAAAGGGAGGATTGCCGATGGCGCAGTGCGAGCAGGACCTACGTAGTCTGAAGCGGACCCTCATTAGTCTCCTAACCGGGTCTTTCCTATTGGCTGGCCTCTTGGCTGGTAGTGTCTGGGCACAAGTCAACCGCGGAACCTTGACTGGAATCGTTACCGACCCGAGCGGTGCGGCAATTCCGGGCGTCACCGTGAGCGTAATCAATCAGGCGACGGGTGTCGCGACGACTGTTAGAACTTCTTCTGCCGGCGTTTATACGGCGCCACAATTGCTTCCGAGCACCTATACCTTGACCGCTGAGGCGAAAGGCTTCAAGAAATATGAGCAAAGGGGCATTGTGGTTGGCGTGGGCGAGGACGTTCGCGCCGATGTTTTGATGGTCATCGGCTCAAATACAGAACTGGTCCAAGTCACCGGTCAAGCCGCAGTGCTCCAGGAAGAGAATGCCCAGCTTGGAAACGTCGTCACCGGCCAGGAAGTGGAGGAATTGCCGCTGACCAGCGTGGGCGACCAGCGGACCCCCGCGAGTTTCATGATGTTGGAGCCCGGGGTCACGGGGCGTGGCGGCCCGGGTGGGGCTTCAGATGGCGGCCCGGGTTCGAACCAGTATATGACCATGTCAACCAGCGGCAGCATCGTGAGCAGCACCACCATAAAGCTGGACGGCGGGGATTTGCCGACGGCAAGCGGTTTCGAGGGTGATCTGGCGAGCCTCCAGGTCCCCCCTGACGCCATCGATCAGTTCAATATGGTGGCCGTCAATGGTTCGGCCGAATACGGAAGAAGCGCGGGCGGGACGGCCAGCTTCCAGGTGAAGTCGGGAACCAATCAAATCCACGGTACGGCGTACGA
>JASHTZ010000698.1 GCA_030040295.1 Terriglobia bacterium
GTGCGCGTCTAGGGGGTATCGCGATCCTGCCGCCATTATGGACTCCGCGGGGGAATCATGCTTCAAGATTGCGGGACTGGCAAGCGATTTTGACTCCCGCCGCCGGTAGGTTTTGGACTGCAGGGCGAGGGCCGCCCCGACATGCCACGATTGGGTTGCGGCTCCGCAGCACTGTGATAAACTTCTAGCAACAAAGAACATCAGCTGGCAACACAAAGTTGGCGGGCCGGAACGAAGGTTCGAGTGTTTGTGTCAGCCGCTTTCGAAGTTGAGCCCCTCTCGATGGCATCGCGCCGAAATATATTGATGACCTGTTTCCTTTATCGGCGCAGGTTTTTCAAGGAGCTACCACCATGGAGAGCTACAGCTACGAATGCGGGGGCGCTTGGAGTCCCAACCGCGGCTGGAGGCACCGGCGCTACAACGCTTGCGCTCTGGCCCTCGTTCTTCTATCGATCAGTATCGAACTCACGAGTTGCGGCTCGACAGCTCCGCCGCCGGCAATCGCTTCCGCACCGACCATCGCTTCCTTTACGGCGGATCCGGCGAGCATCGCCTCCGGTAGCAGCAGCACCTTGAGTTGGATGACACGAGGGGCGACAACTATTGCCATCACGCCAGGGACCTTCACATCCGCGTCCGCGGCTGGAACAACGAGTGTGAGCCCGACGGCCACGACCACCTATACACTGACGGCTACCAATACCGTGGGCTCGACGACCGCCACAGCAATGGTCACAGTGTCGGCCTCCGGCGGCGCCTTGGCGATCACCACCACGGCATGCCCGGGCGGAACACAAGGCGCAGCGTATGCAGGTTGCACCATCGTCGCCTCCGGCGGCTCTCCTCCTTACACCTTTTCCGTAACGGAGAATTCCAATGTTCCTCCATTGCCTGAGGGAATGTCTCTTGATGCGACGACCGGCGTCGTCAGCAGCGCGCTGATCGGAGGCCAAGGTACTTACACGCCAGAATTTGTAGTTACGGACTCGACCAGTGCGACGGCGACTCAGAGCATCGGCTTCGCCATCAACGGCAACAATGCTTTCCTGGCAAGCGTTTTTCCGTCCACTTCCATCTTCCACCACCGCGTGGACGCTGCCACGACGAACTTGCCCGTGGATACTTCCCCCGCCGCGCCGATGTACAGCGGCTATCTCCCCGAGACGGTTAAGCCCTTCTTCGGCAACAATTCGGGCGCCCCTTTTCCGAATGGAATCCCCGCCATTGAGGTTCCTTATAACCAGCCGGATGTATCGGTCACAACCACGGTCTATCAATCCTATTTCACCTCGGGTCCCATTCCCCCCTACGCGCCAGTGGAGGGAACCAGCAATTCGACGGGAGATCGACATGTCCTCGTCTACCTGGAGCCCAACGGTTCAAGCAGCGTCCCTGCCCTATACGAAATGTGGCAGGGGATATATGAAAGCGGCCCCTGGACCGATTCCTCCAACGCGCTTTGGCCCAACGTGTCTACGAATGACCTGACACCCCAAGGTATGGGAACAACCGATGCCGCGGGACTTCCCGTGGCGCCGCTGCTCGTCAATGCCGATGAGGTGATCGGGACGGGCACTCCAACATCACCCAACGGCACGATTCAGCATCCTATTCGATTCACTCTCAACCATATGCTGAACTACTGGGTCTGGCCTGCTACCCAAACGGCGGGTGTGGGGAGTTGCACGGACGCGGGAGGAGATACCATTCCCGTTGAATCGGAGATTTCGCAATCTTCCCCTCCCGCGAGCTGCACCATGTCTGGAGCCGCCGGGGAGATTTATCGGCTCAAGGATTCCGTTGCCACTCCCGCCTGCGCCGCCACCAGTCCACAAGCGGCCATTATCATCACCGCGTTCCGAAACTATGGAATCATCCTGGCCGACAACGGAGACAGCGGAGGACTGATCGGTACACCCGACGCTCGCTGGAACGACAATGATCTTTCGTGTCTTACGAGCCTCATTCTGGATGACTTCGAGCCCGTCAACGTCTCGAGCCTTATGGTCAGCAACACCAGTGGAGCCACCAGCCAGTAATCATCCTCCGCTTTGCCGGAGAATCCTCACTCCACCCTTTATCGCTTCTTGGCCTTCATGGCAGGCTTGGGGGCAGGCTTGTTGGGTTTGCGCGCCTTGACAGCAGGCTTACCTTCCGGGCTTGACTTCCCCGCGCGCCCCTGCTTTGCGGGTTTGGCCGGTTGAATTGGCTTTGCCTTCGGCTCAGGCTTATGGGGCACAGCGGCTGCCTTGGGCGGTGCTTCAATCGGCTTGGCGCCGGCCTTGCCGGAAGTTTTAGCGGGAGGCGCGGCAGGTATATTTGCTACATGGGCCGAGGCCGCCTCCTTGCCGGGCTCGGCGGAAGCGCGTGCGGCAGCGGCTTCTGCGCCCTTCTTCCCTTTGCGGCCGGCTGGGGAGGGCGCCGGCAGCGGTTCCTTCTTTTTCTTGGCGGGTGGCGGCGCTGGGGGTGGCGGTGGCGGTTCCTTGATGCCGGCCAGTTCACGCATTTGCTTGGTGATCTGCTGCGGCAATTTGAGTTTGCCATCGAGCTGCAGCTCGAAGACGCGTGCAATGATTCGCTCGAATTCCGGTCCGGGCTTCACGCCCAAGCCCTGCAATTCTGCGCGCGGTAGGCGAGCTTGGATTTGTGGAAATTTGAACAGAAAGCTTTTGATGCGATTTTGGACCTTGGCGCGCTTGGTGAACGCCAGCAGGAAGAAGAGCAGGGGCCGCGGTTGCGGCGAAAGTAAGATGTATACCTGGCTCGGCAGGTGGGCCTTGGAGCTCGAGAGCAGGCGATCGAGTTTCTTCGCGTCCCGCTCCAGGCCCAGTGCCAGCTTGATGGCCTTCGCTTCCCCGATCAGGCGTTTGGCCAGGCGTTGTTTATGCTCACCTCCCAGCTTCGCGACCAGGCAGTGGAAATTCAGTAAAAACGGGTCGGCGGAGGGGGCGTTTTGCATTGCGCTGCGAATGCGCGCGAATTGATCGTAATTCAAGCGGCTGGACGAGAGTTTCTTATCGAGCCCACCCAGGATTTTGCGCTCGGCCAGCATCTTGAAGACGCGGCCAGGTTGGTCCTCGTGCAGAATGGCAGCCAGCTCGCGGGACTGCTGGTCCTGGTCGAGGTTTTGCCACGATTTCTCTTCCCAGGCGATGTCGAGCCAGCGCTGCGTGCGCTCATCGGGCTTGAAATCCAGGCGCAATCCCAGACGCAGCAAGCGGTAAATGCGCAACGGATCGTCTAGAAAACTGCGCGAGTGCAGCGCGCGGATTTCGTGCCGCTCGATGTCACCTGCGCCGTTGGTGGGGTCGAGCAGCAAGCCGCGCGAATTGGGGTGAAGCGAAACGGCCATCGCGTTGATGGCAAAGTCCCGGCGCTTCAAATCCTCAAACACCGCGGCGGGACTCACTTCCGGCCGCTGGCCGGGGCGCGCGTAGAACTCATTGCGGCACATGGCGATCTCGGCGCGCACGCCGCTTGAAAACAACAGTTCGGCGGAACCCACGCGCTCATTCACTTCCTGATACTCGAGCCCCGGGGGTGCAATCTCTGGAGCGGGGCGGACGGGTTTCCTGGCATCCGCCTGCGGAAGGCTGCGCAGAAGACGCTGGATTGGCCCCTCAACGATGAAGTCAAGGTCGCGGACTACTTGTTGGCCGTAGGTGAGGTCGCGGACGGCCCCTCCAACGAGGTAGAGGTTCAGCCCTAGTTCTGCCGCCAGCCGGCTAAACAGTCCGACCACGGCAAACTGTTCCGGGGAGAGGCGGCTTTCCATCAGGAAGTTGTAATCGCTCATGGGGTTTGGATTCTCTACAGCTTTTGTGGCATGGGCATCTTGCCCATGCGCGCGGCCACGATGGCCGTGCGCGATTCCCGGCGACCGGAGATCGCCGCTACAAATCCTTCTCGCGAGCCCCAGCTTCAGGCCCGAGGATGATGGGTTTGATACACTTGCTTCAGCCTTTCCTTCAGCACGTGCGTATAAATCTGCGTGGTGGAGATGTCGCTATGGCCCAACATCAGTTGAATGGATCGCAAGTCCGCGCCGCGTTCGAGCAGGTGCGTGGCAAACGAGTGGCGCACCAGGTGCGGAGTCAGCCCCGTGGCGATTTTCGCGCGCCGGCCGTAAGCCGCGAGGATCTTCCAAAACCCCACGCGCGAAAGCCTGCCACCGCGGCGATTCAGAAACAGCCAGGAGGGGTTGCGCTTGCCGGCCAGCGCCGCGCGTCCGGTGGCAAGGTACGTCTCCACGGCGCGCAAGGCCGATTTGCCCACGGGAATCAAACGCTCCTTGCTGCCCTTGCCCGTGCAGCGAACCAGGCCGAGTTCAAAATCGAAGTCGGCAGTGGCGGAGTTCACCAGCTCGGAAACGCGCATTCCCGTGGCATAGAGCAGTT
>JASHTZ010000699.1 GCA_030040295.1 Terriglobia bacterium
TGCGTGACGAGCTGCCATTTGTTGAGATTGTTGTACCGGGCGAGGTGCCAGAAATCGCGTAACGCCAGCCAGGGGATGTAGACGGCGTTCGGCGGAACCTTGGGCTTGCGATTCATGAAATGCAAATCGCCGTACTCGCGTGCCCAGCAGTAGCCGAAGCGCGGCGCGTTTTCCGTCGCGTCCCATCCGACGATACATCGATGGCCGGCGAAAAGCTCAAACTGGCGAACCTTATCGATGAGCTTCACCATCGTCCCATAGCGGTTGAGCTTGGCGAAATCCAGCTTGAACTGCGTGAGGCCCAATTGCTTCCAATTCCACTCCAGGTCTTCGAGCGGAATGGCCTCGGCCACGGCCCACAGTCCGAGCCGGATGCCCAACTGGTCGCGGCGGGCGGCTACAGCATGCCAGCCATCTGGATAGGACTGGGAATCCGGCCGCCAACCGTGGGTAGGAATCGGGTGATTGACGGCGCCGCCCGGACTCACTTGCCATCCGCTATCGATTTGGAGCATGTCGATTCCAAGGTCGGCGACGGAGTCCATCTCCAGGAGCACCTCTTTTTCCCGGGCGGCCATTTGGCCGTCGGCCCAGGTCGTCGAAGATCCCCAGGTGCAGGCCAAAGTCCACATGTCCCGGGAAACTTTTGTGGGATACCGGAGACGATCGAATTGCTTCAACGCTAACTCGCGGGCATCTTCCGTCGCATCGGATACCACCATCCAGCTCGCCCAGCACCACTGGTACTTCGTTGGCAGGAATTCTTCCGGCGAAAGTCCCCAGCCTGTATTGTGGAAGCCGGATTGATCGAAGATAAAGGCTCCCGTGTTGACTCCCGGCTGATTCACGCATTTATGCGATTCTTTCACACAGAGCACGCCCGCACCCTCAACCTCAAAGCCGGCAATACTGGCCCAATCCACGACCGGCGAATGAGATACGGAGGGCGGCTCCACTTCCTCCCGAAGCAGCGGCGTGTTGGGGGTGTCGCGATGCTGCGTGTCGTTGTAGTAGCCTCCAAATCTTCGTGCGGGCCGGAGCGCGCCCCAATCCAATGGCAGGTAATCAACGCGTCCGTCTGACGAAGATGCTATTTTTTGCGAGTTGCCTTGAATCCAAAGCTGCGATCGGAGGCCAGGACCTTCAGGGTATGCCCAGATGAGGTAGCGCGCCGAAATCCCTTGCGCCGGGTATTCCATTTCAGCGACGACCTGTAAGTGGGGCGAAGTAAAGCCATCATCATCGTTCTGAGCGGCGGTCAATGAGACTAATCTGGCTTCGCTCTCGTTATCGATGATGCCCGGATATGCCCAATCGCAAGCTACGGTCCGGAGCGGGGTGCACCACTCGCGGCCGCGCGCAAGATCTTGAAGACTGATCGTGACGAACCCTTTCCCCGTCCAGCGCCACTTTCTTTCAATCAATCCTGTGGAAACAACGAGCGTGTCTCCCTCCGTGTGGCAATGGCTCTTCGAAAATTCGGCACGGATCAGGGGAAGTGGAGATTGCGGCGAACTCTGCCCCGGCCAAATGCGCGTTGCAACTCCACCCGCAGCGGGCAGCGCAAGCAATCGTAAGAATTGGTTCCGGGTCAAAATACCTTCCTTCCGCCGGCGCTCGGAAAGCGCCGTGCCGGGACAATGTACCACGAACCTGCGCCGCAAGAGTGGTACCCGAAATCCCGCAGCGGGTGCCCGGCGCTTCCCTGTGCCTCTCCGTGCTCTCTGTGGTGGAGCTTTTCCTTACCGCTTAGAACGCTCACCACGGAGATTATAGAGGAGCACAAAGGAAATATGTTCCCTCGCAAGTCGTGTTGTTTTCCACAGGAAGAACAAATTGCTCCAGACAGCCTGGAGGACGGCAGTAGCACATTTTGCTGTGTAATTTCCAAAACGATTCCGCCATGATAAAGAGTGCAAGGACAAGAGGACTCACGATGTCGAGAAAACTCAAACTGCCGCGGCGCAGCTTTCTGGTGCTTACGACGGCGGCCGCCGCGCCGCTGGCGCGAATCTCTGCAAGGCCGCTGGATCTTCCAGCGAGGGACGGGACTGACGGCCCCGCCCTCAGACTTGGCGGAATGAGCCTGGCGGAACTTCACCGGCAATATCTGTCCGAGCTTTTTGACGACTACCTTCCGTTCTGGGACCGTTACGGAATCGACCACAAGTTCGGCGGGTTCATGTGCGCCCTCGATTACGATGGAACGCTCGTGAATGACTCCAAGTTTCTCTGGTTTCAAGGGCGCGGCATCTGGGTCTACAGTTTTCTCTATAACCATTTCAAAAAAGACCCCGGCTATCTGGAGGTCGCCAGGCGGACCAAGGATTTTATGCTTGCCCATTTCCCGCAGAGAGACGGGACGTGGGCCGAACTAGTTTCCCGCGAAGGCATGCTGCTCAAGCCCTTCAGCGGCGACCTCTTCGGGATGTATTTTGCGGCCGAGGGCCTTCAGGAATACGCCTACGCTTCAGGAGACGCCGAAGCGCGAGAAATGGCCTTCCGGATGATGAAGCAGCTCTTCGCCAAGCTCAAAGATCCCGCCGTCCCCGACCCCGAAACCGGATTGATGGGCGTGCGCTCGCAGGGCGTATGGATGGTCA
>JASHTZ010000700.1 GCA_030040295.1 Terriglobia bacterium
AAAGTGGTGGCACGAACAGGCCATTACCGAAGCGGGATGGACAAAACAAGCAAAGACGGGCCAAATGGCATCTATGGCGTTCATACGCAAACGCGGTGATTCCTACTACCTGGTTCACAACATCCGGAAGGATGGACGCATCCGCCAGATTCATTTGGCGTGTTTGGGCCACAGGCCGCGAATTAGTGATGAAGTGGTTCGGGGAGTTGCAGCCAAACATCCATTTGTGCGGGTCGACTGGAAGGGGCTGCGTGAGAAGGCATCACGGACCGTATTGCAGCCCTTCGAGAACGACTCGCAATACCTGCGGGATTTGACCTTGGCGATAAGGAATCTTCATTTCGACCTGGCGGATCTTCCCTTGCCTTTGCTGGGGTTGACGAAGGACCGCGAGTTGTCGGGCCAGTTGATTTCCGGCCTCAAGCTGCTGCGAGGAACGCTGGACGTGAAACTGCATGAACTTCGCAAGGTAAGGGCATCGAGATTCGACGCCTGAGAACGTAGGGAGGATGAACATGGGTGCGCGACAAACGTTGCTCGACCCGACCTTGAACAGCCCGGAGGTTCGGGAGTTCGAAAAGGCGCTTCGCCAGCGCGTGGTGGGCCAGGACCGCGCCGTCCGCCGGCTGGCGCGCGTCTACCAGGTTTACCGCGCCGGGCTCTCCACGCCCGGACGGCCCATCGTCAACCTCCTTTTCCTCGGCCCCACGGGCTCCGGCAAGACCCGTCTGGTGGAAGCGGTGTCGGAAGTCCTTTTTGACAAGCCGCGCGGCTTCGTGAAGGTGGATTGCGCGGAATTCCAACACAGCCACGAAATCGCCAAGTTGATTGGCTCGCCGCCCGGATACCTTGGGCACCGCGAGACTCAGCCTCTCATCACGCAGGAGGTGCTCGACCAGAACCACACGGAAAAGCTCAAGCTTTCGCTGGTTCTCTTCGATGAAATCGAGAAAGCCTCCGATGCCCTGTGGCAGCTTTTGCTCGGCATCCTCGACAAAGGAACGCTGACCCTGGGAGACAATCGCCGCGTGGATTTTTCGCGGACTATGATCTTCCTAACTTCGAATCTCGGCTCGCACGAGGTGACGAACCTGATGACCGGTGGGCTGGGCTTTGCCTCTCGCCAAAGCGACGAGGATGAGGAGTTGGACCAGAAAATCTACCGGACGGCCACGGAAGCGGCGCGCCGCAAATTCTCTCCCGAATTCATGAACCGCCTCGACAAGGTGATCGTCTTCCGCGCCCTGACGCGTGAGCATCTCGAAAAAATTCTCGACATTGAGCTCGACCGCGTCCAGCAGCGCGTCATTAACGCCACCGACGGCCGCCAATTCGTCTTTCGCTGCACGTCCACGGCGCGGGATTTCCTGCTGCGCGAGGGGACGGACATGAAATTCGGGGCGCGTCACTTGAAACGCTCCATTGAGCGCCATTTGGTGTTCCCCATTTCGAACCTGCTGGCCACGGATCAGATTCAGCTCGGGGACTTGATTACCGTGGACTTCGACGAAATTATGGGCAAATTGATCTTCGTCAAGGAGGACCAGGGAGCGTTGGTGAGCAGCGAGGAGGAGAAGGCCGTGGAAACCGCGCTGGTGCCGGTATCCGTGCGGTCCGCGGGGGCTACGCGTGCCCTGGCTCGCCGCGCCGGCCGGGATGCATCCAGGTAGCAACTCCGCGTAGCCGGGAAATTGCGGGGACGATTTCGGCGCCACCCGGAATGTGCTTCGTCCTTACCTCAGCTTGAGGATGCTCAGGATATTCGAGAAATCATCCGTCCAGACTCGTGCGCCCGGCGCAGCGGAAAGAACTCGCCATCCGGGCATATCTCGAAGCGGTTGCAGGTCGGCAGAGCTTCGGGCCATCACCACCCACGTCGACGCAAATTTCCCCTCCTGGGCGTCCCGGGCGCTCACCGTGAGGTCATCATTTACCAATCCGAACAGGCCCGCATCCCGCGCCAGATTCCCCAAGACGCCGTGAAGATCCAGATATCGATTTGTGATGTCGAAAGCCACGAGTCCATGAGGGGCGAGCTTGGAAAGATAGAGCGCCAACGCCTCGCGAGTGAGGAGATGGGTTGGAATGGAATCGCCGCTGAAGGCGTCGAGCACAATGATCCCGTAGCCGTGGGCCGGGGCGTCCCGGAGTGAGAGGCGCGCATCGCCCAGCACAAAGTGCGCCGGCGGACCGCAGTCGGACAGGTAGGTGAAGTAGCGGCGATCCGAGGCAATCCGCAACACCGTGGGATCGATTTCGTAAAACGTGAACGGGTGTCGGGGCTGAGAGTAGGTAATCAGTGCGCCCGCACCAAGCCCAATGATTGCGACGTCGTTCTCAATCGCACCGTCGCGAAATGCCTCAAACACCTGGCCGATCGGGCCATGACGCGTGTAATAAGCCAGGGGGTCGCAAGCCCTTGCGGGGTCCAGACTTTGCAATCCGTGCGAAATGCCGCCGTGCAGGAGCACGCGGCAGTTTTGGTCCGCATCGTCGGTCACGCGGTACACGCCAAAAAAACTGCGTTTGCTCAAAAGGACCCTGCCGAAGGGTCCCAAGTAGACTTGGCTGGCAAGGATCAGAGCGGCCACTCCCAAGCCGAAACGGCGCGGCCGCACGCCAAAGCGCAGACAACAAATTACGGCAGGGCAGAAGACGGCGAAGTTGTACCACATGCCGGGGGATACTCCGCGCCTCTGCAACGCCCAAATTGCCGCGGCGACTGCGATGCCCATGGCGATCGGATGAAGGTAATCATTCCGGCGGGCGGCCGGAGTATCTTCAAGGCCTTCGACGGGAGGAATAAGCAAAGCCGCCAAAACCAGCACCAGCGGGAACTCCACGAGTGAATTGAAAATCACCGGCGCCAGCAGGGCATTGAAAACCCCGCCGAGCACCCCCCCCACCGAAATCCAAAGATAAAACCCGGTGAGGTGCTGAGGAGCGGGCCGGCTGCGGGCAATCTCGCCGTGACATACCAGAGCAACGGCAAAAAGCATGAGCAGATCCACGAGGAATAAAGCGGAATAAGGCAGCACCCCCTTCAGAACGATGGGGATTGCCGCGGCCAGGATCAATAAGGGCGTTCGCCGTCTGACCCAAAGATGCGGGACTATATTCTTACACGCGAAAACGAGCACGAAGCTGAGCAGGTAGAGCGCCAGGGGAACCACCCAAAAGAGCGGAATGGCGGG
>JASHTZ010000701.1 GCA_030040295.1 Terriglobia bacterium
TAAAAGTCCAAGCCAACTGGGACACCAAAACTCTCTACGACGTTATTGCCCGCATTCCCGGCTCGTCTTCGCCGGACGAATGGATCGTACGCGGAAACCACGAGGATGCCTGGGTAAATGGCGCGGAAGATCCCCTCTCCGGGACAGTTGCTGAAATGGAAGAAGCGCGGGCGATGGGCGACCTCCTGAAACAGGGCTGGAAGCCCCGCCGCACCATTATCTATTGCATATGGGACGGCGAGGAGGAGGGCCTGCTGGGTTCAACCGAGTGGGGCGAAGAGCACGCCGATGAGCTGCGCCAACACGCCGCGGTGTACATCAATTCCGACAGCAACGGCCGCGGTTATCTTGGCGCGGAGGGCTCGCACACGCTCGAGAAGTTCATTAACGGAGTGGCGCGCGACATCGAGGACCCGGAAACCAAGCTGAGCGTCTGGAAACGCCGTCAGCTCGAATTGATCGCCCACGGCAACGCCGAGGAGCGAAAGGAGGCGCGCAGCCACCCTGATTGGCACATTAGTGCGCTGGGCTCGGGGTCGGATTACACCGTGTTTATCGATCACCTGGGAATTGCTTCCCTCAACCTGGGTTACGGCGGCGAGAGCGGCGGCGGAATTTACCACTCTGTTTATGATGATTTCTATTGGTATACCCACTTCGGGGATACTGACTTTACATATGGCCGGGCCCTGGCGCAAACGGCTGGGACGGCGATGATGCGCCTTGCCGACGCCGACCTTCTGCCCTTTGACTTCACCGGCCTGGCCGACACAATCCACACTTACGACGACGAACTGAAGAAGTTGCTGAAGGACAAGCAGGACGCCGTGCGCGAGCGCAACCTGGAAATTGACGAGGGCGTGTTCGCCGCCACCAACAACCCCAGGGAGCCGCTCGTGCTTCCCGCCAAGGAAGATCCACCACCCTATCTGAATTTCGCCCCCCTCGACAACGCCGTGGACGCGCTCGAGCGCAGCGCGGCGCGGTATCAAAAGGCGATCGAAAAGGCCCGCGCCAACGGCGGCGCAGCGATGGCTCACGCCTCCCTCCAGCAGTTAAACGAGCTTCTCATCGAAAGCGAGCGCAAACTGACCAGCGCCGCCGGCCTGCCCGGCCGCCCATGGTTCACCCACCAGATCTACGCGCCGGGGTTTTATACCGGCTATGGCGTCAAAACTCTGCCTGCCGCCCGCGAGGCGATTGAGCAAAAAAAGTGGAAGGAAGCCGACGAAGGGCTGGCGGAAATCGGCAAAACGCTGGACGGCGAATCGGCTTTGATCATGATGGCCACGGCAGAACTCGAGAGGGCGACCAATTAGCGCAGAATTCCTCAGGCCGTGCCCTCTGCGGTAAAAGCTTTTCGTGGTTTTCCGCTCGACTGCGCGCTCGATTTTAGCCAGAATAACCCCATGCAAACGGTTTCGCTGAAAGCATTGGATGATTTGCTGGTCACTCGTGAATTTATGGAGGACCCTTACGCGATCCTGCGTCATTTGCGCGAGGAGGACCCCGTCCACTGGAGCGACTCCATGGGCTCGTGGGTACTGACTCGCTATGACGACATTGTGACCACGTTCAAAGAATTCACACATTTCTCAAATGAAGGCCGCCTGGGGAGAGTTGTGGAGTATTTGCCGCCGGAAAGGCGCCAGGAGTTCAAGGTTTTCGAGGACCACTATCGCCCCAAGAGCCTGATCCATTCCGATCCCCCGGACCACACGCGGTTTCGCGCGCTGGTCTCGAAGGCCTTCACGCCGCGCGTGGTGGAATCCATGCGGCCACGCATTCAGCAAATAGTGAATGAGCTTCTTGACGCCGTGCAGCCTTCCGGGCGCATGGACATCATCCGGGACCTGGCGATTCCCGTGCCCGTCACGGTGATTTCCGAGATTTTCGGCGTTCCCCGTTCCCAGGTCAACCAATTCAAGCAATGGGCCGATGAGATCCTGGCTTTCCAGGGCGTCAACAAGCCCGCGCCGGAGGTCATTCACAAGTCGCAGAAAGCCCTGATTGAAATCCGCCCTTACATGATTGACCTGATCCGTGAAAAGCGCCGCAATCCCGCCAAGGATCTGGTGAGCGAACTGGCCGCCGTGGAAGCCGATGGCGACCGGCTGACCGAGCCGGAGCTGGTGAATTCCTGCATCACGCTACTCGTGGCCGGGCACGAAACCACTACCTCGCTGATCGGCAACGGAATTTACACCCTGTTGCGCCACCCCGACCAATTGCAGCTTCTCAAGGACGAGCCCAAACTCATGCCCACGGCCATTGAGGAGGTGCTGCGCTACGAAAGCCCCATTGCCCGCCAGCCGCGCCTGATGAAGCAGGACGCGGAATTGGGTGGCAAGAAAATTCGCAAGGGCGAGACGGTTTTTCAGATGCTCAGCGCGGCCAACCGCGACCCCGCCTATTTCAAGGACCCCGACCGGTTTGATATCCGCCGGAAGGATAACTGCCACATCGCCTTCGGAATGGGCATTCACTTCTGCGTGGGAGCGCCGCTCGCGCGCACCGAAGGTTCCATCGTGTTTTCAACCCTGCTGCAAAGGATGCCCGGCCTGCGCCTTACCAACGAAAATCCCGAGTGGGAAATGCACAAGCCCGCAGCCCGAATGCTCAGGACCTTGCCGGTGGGATTCTGAGCCGGTAACGCGTCGAAGGCCCGGAGGGTCGAAAGAGGATAGCCCACGGCGTCAGCCGCGGGAGAAGAGATGGGATAAAATCTCCCCAACCCCGGAAGGGTGAAGAACGATGGCCCGTACCTTCGCGAACTTGCCGTCTAACGGGTATAATAGCTGAGTTCAGGGATTTTGCAGTTTGAATCCGGGGTTCATCTTAAATTGAAATATGAGGAGGGATTATGATGCGATGGAAAACATTTGCTTTGGCTGGTCTGGCGATGGTGCTGGTATGCGGTTTGTCCACTGCCCCGGCCCAGGTTTCCGTTAACGTTAATATTGGTGCAGCGCCGGTTTGCCCGTACGGATACTTTGACTATGCCCCGTATGACTGTGCTCCTTACGGTTATTATGGCCCTGATTGGTTCGTGGGCGGCGTATTCATCGGAGCCGGACCCTGGTTCCATGGCCCCAAGAACTTCGCCGGGCACGTTGATAACCGCTACGATCCCCGTAACGGGTACAAGGGGCCGCTCCCGCAGAAGGGCGAAGCAGCGTTCAGCAACTTTCATGGGAACGAGGCTCGGGATGGGCGAGGCCACACTGCCAAAGCTAGCCACGAACCTGCCAATGAACACAGCGCCGGATATTCCAAGCCGGCCCACGGCGGCGGCGAGCACCACTAAAAGGCAGTAACGAAAGGCATTCGGCACAAGGCGGGTGGCGCGGACCACCGCGTTCGTGGTCCGCGCCTTGAGGGCTTGGCGATGGCAACGCGCCGGCCGCCGGAACCTTTTTCTCCCTTTTGTCTTCAAGAAAGATCCTGCAAGTTGGCGCATTTCTCTCTGCGTGCAATCACCCACTGGTGCGTGAAATCCCCCACTTAACGGCTCGGCGGACTGGGCAAGAACACGGAGGGCTTCCCATAAGCACTTCCGGCCACATGGTTTAGCATGGATTTATCGATTTCTTGAATAATGGGCCTCCAATTGACCGTTTTCCACCGAGGAATAGCGTTGTCGCGCGAATTTGCGAGAGCCATCGGGGCAGTGCAGCCTTGCTTCGGGACACGCGGACCGGGGCAAAGAGGTTCGTCCTACGGGCGTTCGTCAAGCTACAACTTCTCCTGCCCTCTGGTGATCACCGGCCTCCTTGGGTCACGCCGGGGCCGGAGTTTATCTCCCCACACGGCTGGAACCATTGAAAGCCTATACATGTGGGCTTCCAATGTACGAGAAAGACTGAAGAAAGCTGTCAAAAATGAAGGGACCTCCTGGGAAGTTGGTGAAAACAAAGGATGGCGCGTAAAAATCACCTGTC
>JASHTZ010000702.1 GCA_030040295.1 Terriglobia bacterium
CTGAGCCTCCAGCATGCGCGCAAAAACGCCTTCCCCCAGAACACCGCGTGCCGCGCCGCCTTCCACCAACTCGGGCAAAACCACCTTGGCAATTTCGTCGCTGGTCAGGCACATGCGCAATAGTTGCTTGATGGCGTGGCTGGCCTGCGCGGAGGCCGTCTCCTCCCGCACCTGAACTTCCGCTCGCTTCTCTCCCGCCGCGCGCCGCAGCTCGTCGCGCAGCAACCGCTCATTCACCCGCAATCGTTCCGCCAGGCGCCCCGCCAATTCCCCGCGTAGAAGCGGATTCGGCACCTTGATGAGATACGGAAGGACCGCGTTGACGGCAGCCACTTTGCCCTCCGGCGTGCCTTGGTCGTGCGTCCGCGCGGCGCGCTCCGTGAGGTAATCGAGATAAGAAGGCGCGCTCTTGAGCAATTCGCCGTACGCCGCTGCTCCCTGCTTGCGAATGAACGAATCCGGGTCCAACCCGCCAGGCAGCGCGAGCACCTTGGCCTCATATCCCGCTTCCAGCAGCAGTCCCAGGGAACGTTCCGTGGCTGCCTGCCCGGCAGAGTCCGGGTCGTAGTTTACCACCACGCGGCGAGTGTAGCGGCCGAGCAGCCGAATCTGCCCCTCCGTCAGGCTGGTGCCGCAGGAAGCCACAACGTTTTCGATGCCGCTCGTCGCCACAGCGATGCAGTCCATGTAACCTTCCACCAAAATCGCGTAATCGAGCTTGCGAATGGCCTGCGCGGCGCGGTCCAGATGGTAAAGCAGACGGCTCTTGGTGTAAATCGCTGTTTCGGGCGAGTTGAGATATTTGGGCTGATCGTCACCCATCGCCCGGCCTGCGAACGCCACCACCTTTCCAGCGTCGTTCGAGATGGGAAAGATGATTCGACGACGGAAGCGGTCGTAGGTGCGCTGGCGTTCCGCGTCAAAAATGATCAGGCCGCTTTTTTCCAGCGTTTCTTTGTCGAAATCCGAACCGTCCAGTTGCCTCAGCAGACTTTGGCCGTCGCCGGGCGCGTAACCGAAGCGGAAGCTGCCCACCACCGCGTCCGTCAATCCGCGGTCGGCAAGGTAGGAGCGCGCCAGCCGCCCTTCCGCCGTCGCTCCGAGTTGCGTTGCGAAGAATCTGGCGGCGACCTCGTGAAGCTTCAGCAGCGCCACGCGCAGCTTCGTGCTGGAGTCGTAGGTTTCGCCGCCCGCCCGCTCCTCAATGCGCACGCCCACTTTTTCGGCCACGCGCCGCAGCGCTTCAGGGAAAGGTAAGTTGTCAATCTCCATCACGAACTTGAACACGTCGCCGCTCTTGCCGCACCCGAAGCAGTGAAAGAATTGCTTCACAGGGTGCACCGCGAATGACGGCGTCTTTTCCTGATGGAATGGACACAGGCCCACGTAATTTGCACCCGCCTTGCGCAGCTTCACGTATTCGCCCACGATCTTGACGATGTCGGCAGCGGCGCGAACTTGATCGACTTCCATCATGAAAACGGGAACTAGGAGTCAGGAGATTAGGGGTCAGGAGAAATGATGGCGGCGAGGCGGCAACAAAACTCGAGGGTGCCAGCTATTTTCGGGAATAGAGTTTCCGTGTACTGTCTCCTGACTGCTGACGCCCGTCTCCTGATCTCACGGAAGCACAATGCTTGACGCGGACTTCTGAAATTCTTCCTTCGGGAACTGCGCGCGGATCAAGTCCAGATAGGCGCGCCCCTTGGGCCGGCCATTCTGATACACGGCGGCAAGCTGCGTGAGAAAAATCAAACTGTCGCGGACCTCGCTGTCCCGCAGCGCTCCCACACCCGCGCCTCGTTCAAACTTGGTCCGGAATTCATCGATCGCAATTTTCAGGGCAGCATACAAATCGCGCTGCAAAGCGTAATCAAGGGGTTTCTCGTAAATAATTCCACTTGTCTTTGTCTGGTAAGTCTCCGCCAAGGTGCGAAGCGCGGCGAGCACGTCAGTATCCACCACCGCGCGATGTTCCCCCGCAAATCCACCGATGGCGTAATCGATCGCTGCCAGCAGTGGCCCCTTGGTCTCCGCGAACTCGCGGCCAAATTTGAACCCCTTGAACGGTAGGGTCTCGGGGTCAACATTCAGCCGCGAATAATCGTACTCACGGCTGGCCCTCAGGTGCGGACAATCGCCGGGACAGTCGATGGTGACTTCGCGTTGTTCCCCGCAGCAGATGGAACAAATGCTCTCCGCGCGCGCCGGACACCACCGCTTGGCTTTGCGCTTGTTGCAGATCGGACAGGTCAAGTTCATCTCCTCTACGTGGAAAGATGATTATGCCATATTTCTCCCGGCACCTTAAAATCACAAGGCCACCTGGCGGCACAGTTGATTATAACGATCAATTGTAAGATTCTCCTTGACCGCGCCCAGCGCTTGGCAAAAACTGGAAGGGCTGTGGTTAGTGACGAGTGGCTGGTAGTTGGTAATCAGATTCGTCTTCCAAATGTAGGAGAGCTTACCACCAGCTTCTAACCTCTCTTTTATCATGTCGGGGCACACTTCCAATACGTCTGACGTTCTGATCGTCGGCGGCGGAATCATCGGCTGCTCGATTGCCTGGCGGCTGGCGCAGGCCGGGCTGAAGTTGACGGTTTTGGACCGCGGCGAGCCGGGCTCGGAGGCCAGTTGGGCGGCGGCGGGGATGCTCGCGCCCGTGGGCGAGCAGGTGGAGCCCCCAGTTTTCTCCGACCTCTGCATCGCCAGCCGCAGCCTTTATCCGCGCTTCGCCGCGGAGATTGAGGAATCGAGCGGGCAAACGGTCGGCTATCGAAGTGACGGCTCGCTGCTGGTGGCGCTCGACGAAAAGCAGGAGGAAGAACTCCGGCAAATTCACCACGCACAGACGGCGCAGGGATTTAAGCTCCAGCCGCTCACAAGGGCAGAGGTTCTGAGCCGCGCGCCTCAACTCTCCCCGGAAATTCGCAGCGGCCTTTTCATTCCCGAAGATCATTGGGTGGATAATCAGCGCCTGATGCGCGCCTTGGTGACGGCGTGCCGGCGCTCCGGAGTGCAGGTGGAAGCCGGATGCGCCGCGCGCGAGTTCCTTACCGAAGACGATCGTGTGCAATCTGTCGTGGTGGAGGGCGGCTCGTGCTTCCTTGCCAAAACCTTCGTGCTGGCGGCGGGATGCTGGTCCGGCGAGGTGAGCGGGTGGCAGCATCCCCCGCTGATTCCGTGCGCCGGGCAAATGATGGAATTTGAAGTTTGCCGCGATTTGCCGTTTGTGGTGCGAGCCGGAATGCACTACGTGGTCCCGCGGCCGGAACTGCGCGTGCTGATGGGCACCACTTCGGAGTATCGCGGTTTTGAGAAGGCGGTTACGGCCAGGGGG
>JASHTZ010000063.1 GCA_030040295.1 Terriglobia bacterium
GCGGTCTGAGTTTCAGTTTCGGGATATGATCGAGATCGCAGCGCCTGCGTCCCCGATACGCTGGCTGGCGGACGTATTTCTCGGTCTGGCAGGCCTCCGAGGTATCATTGAGAAGGATGCGCGCGAGTTTGTGAGGCAGCTTCTTGAGGTAAATTGCTCCCGTGTGCAGAATGACGTTCTTAACCGCATTCAGGAGAGTCGCAGCCGCCTGGAGGTGGAGGTCCGAAGGCTGTTGCATGAAATCAGCCGGGTTGCGGAAGAGGCGCTAACCCATGCGCGAGAGGCTCGCGCAGCCGGCTCCGCAGCGGTGACAGCAGCACTCAGTCGCCTTGATAACTTGGAAACAGAGGTCACAAGTTTGCTCGCCCAATAGCAGCCTTCGGGAAACCCCTGCAAAAATGGCGGCTACTGCGAAGGAATTCAGAGATTCAGACGCTGAACACTTGGCTTCGGGTGAGTCCCTAACTTGGTTGACTAAAGCATGAGCCCAGGGTTTGGACACAGCCAGACTGATTTGCCGGGCTGATTGGTCCAAAGCTGAGAAGAGGGGGCACACAACCATGAGGGAGGTGGAGCCATTTGCGGTATTTCATCGTATTCACAGGGGGTGGCATTGGAGCGGTCACACGCTACATCGTGGGAGCGCTGATTATGGCACGCTATGGAGGCCTTTTTCCTCTCGGCACCCTCTTTATCAATGTCAGCGGTTCATTCTTGATCGGCCTGCTCATGACACTGTTAACAGAAACGTGGCATCTTGACCCGTACTGGCGCTTAGCTTTGGTAGTCGGATTTCTTGGTGGGTATACGACCTTTTCGAGCTTCGAATACGAATCGTACCGGGCGGTGCGCGATGGCGGACCATGGCTCGGGCTTTTGAACATCGTGGGAAGCGTTTTTCTCGGATATCTGGCTGTGTGGAGTGGCTCTTTCATTGCAGGTCATCGCTAGCATTTAAGAATTGGGAGGACGGATGTTATCCAAAGGCCCCGCGCGAAAGGTCTGTATATATGTAAACGAAGATACGCGCCACGAACTGGTTCCTTTGTATCAGGCAATTCTTACTTACTTACTGCATAAGGGAGTTTCGGGCGCCACTGCGTTTAGCGCGATGGCAGGTTTTGGCGCACACAAATTCATGCACTCAGCCGGGGTCGAATTGCTGAGCGAGCATTTGCCAATACGAATAGAGTTTACGGAATCACCTGAAAAGGTCGAGGAAGTACTGCCGACTTTATATGAACTCGTCACCGACGGTGTGATCGAAATTCATGACTCTACTGTCATAAAGGTTGCAAGGCAGGGAAAGAAGCCTGAGCCGAAGTTGCCGCATGAGCGAAAGAGCGGAAAGGCGAAGCTTCTCCGAGTCTATTTAGGCGAGGCGGACAAGTGGCACGAGCAGCCGTTGTACGACGCCATAGTGAAGCGTCTCCACATGATGGATATCTCGGGCGCCACAGTTTACCGAGGTATCCTCGGGTATGGAGTGAAAGGTCACACGCACAAGGAGAAGCGCTTTCAACATTCGCATGATCTTCCTGTTATGGTTGCAGTCATCGACAGCGAAGAGAAGATAAGCAAGGGCGCGGAAGCCATTGAGGAGATGGTCGAAGACGCACTAATTGTCGTTTCAGATGTGGAATTCACCCGATTGGTCAGAGGTCAGCCTCAGGGAGGAGCAAATGTCAGCCTACCAACCGGCTAAGTTGATGCGTCTGCATTTTTCAGAGCACCATCGATACAAGGATAAGTTGCTTTATGAAGCGATCGTTGAGAAGTGTCTGGAGTTGAGGATCGCGGGAACGACCGTACTTCGGGGCTTTGAAGGGTTTGGCGAGAAGGCTCAGATTCATCGTTCCCACCTCTTCACACACGAATTGCCGATAATCGTGACAATTGTGGACTCTGCTGAAAACATTGAACGACTAGCCCCTATTGTGGAAGCAATGATGGATACCGGCCTGATCGCCATTTCAGACGTTCAGATTAAAAGGATCCATAAGAGCGAGGGATCGCCCGCCGCAGAGATATACCCGGCACGAGGGTAATAATTGAGATCCGTACAAAGACCGACAGGACTCACAGAGCACTTCAAGCTACGATTGCTCCACCTACCGAGATTGCTGCTATCTGATTTGCAATCCTCGCTTCCCTACGAGATGCTCGGCGACCCGCCCGAGAATACCTGGATGAGTCGGTGTTCCGGCGCGTGCGCTCTGTAGCAGGGCTATCAGGCTTGCCTTGAGAGTTCTGGTATCTCTTTTAACAGGCGAAACAATCGCGTCGCGGAAATCTTTCGGGACTTGATCGAAGAGCCTGCGGGCGTGGGGGATGCATAATCCCCCGTGTTCGTGAAACCAAGTCTGAAATGTTGGATTCTGTAGCCTCTTGATAAACTCCTCCAGTTCCGCTTGCTCGCGCTGCTCTACCCACGAGCAAATTTCGCAGCTAAACCCGTAGGCTTTTCCTTCCAACGCCCGCTCTAAAATGCTCAACAAAGTGTCAGCCGCGGTTTCGGCGTCCACAGATTTAGCTATGAGCCATGTATGCACACTGCATAGAGATTGAGGTTTTGGATCGGATCCTTTATGGACACAACCCGATTGAAATCTCTTGAGCGCGGTGCAAATTAGGCATCCACTTTCCTGGCTAGTCTCCATCTCCTGGGCGAAGTTTGGTCCGTCCGCGGATGTGTTCATTTTGTTCTTCCTTAGAGCATTTCCATTTATAATATAGCGTATTGGGCGCTAAAAAAGAAGCCTGTGCAGTCGAGGGTTGAAATCGAGTCCAAGGCACGCTGGGCGGCTTGCAGGAGTTCTTCTTGGGTGCGGGGCGCGTGGCTCCGTAGGGTCTGTTTGATCTTGCTCCACATAGGCTCGATGGGGTTGAAGTCCGGAGAATAAGGCGGCAGGTACAACAACCGTGCCCCGACCGCTTCGAGGGCTTCGCGCACACCCCGGATCTTATGCGTGCTTAGGTTGTCCAGGATCACCACGTCGCCGGGCCGCAGCGTGGGGACTAATCCTTGCCGAACCCAGGCCAGGAACATCTCGCCGTTCATCGGACCCTCCAACAACCAGGGGGCGCAGGGACCTCCCAGGCGGACACCGGAGATCAGCGTGCTGGTCTGATAGGTCCCGTACGGAACGCGTGCCCGCAGTCTTTGTCCGCCCCAGGCACGGCCCCGCAGGCGGGTCATCTGGGTATTCGCTCCGCT
>JASHTZ010000703.1 GCA_030040295.1 Terriglobia bacterium
GTGGTTGCACCTGCTGGCCTTGAAGCCGGTAGTTGTATTCATAGCCGTGGCGAACGGTGAGAGCCGCCTTCCAGTTTCCGGCATGCGGATATAGAGCATAGCTGAACTGATGGTGCCCGCGATCGGCATTCGGATCAGGCCGAACCGGCGATCGTAGCAGGGTAAGCCTCAGCACATTGTCCTTGCAGTCGTATCCATACTTCGATTCGTTAATCAGAGAGAATCCATGCTGCCCATCGCCCAAATCGGCCCAGCGGAGCGCCGGCACTTCAAATTTCGCCTCCTCCCAAGTGTTGTTCCGGGTTGTCGGGCGCTCGATGGTTCCGTAGGGGATCTCATAGGTCGCCATCCGGCTCGACGCGGCCAGCGGGAACGCTGCCTTCAGTAGAATATGGGTTTCGTGCCAATCGATGTCATTTGTTATATCCACGTGGTCGGAGTCAGCGTAGAGCGCGACGTCTTGCACAAATCGCGAACTCTGCCAGGTCCGCATGATCCGAATGACCGCCCGTAAGGGAGTGCTTTCCACAAGCTTCACGGAATCGGCCGACGTGAGGGGCATGGGGTGATCCAGCGTGCCGGGGTCAATGTTCCATGCGTCATCTGTGCGGGGTGTGTCTTTGAATGCCTGCAATTGATTGCCGCATGCCCTTGGAGCTAGCGCCTCAAATTGAGACTTCTTGTCGTATATGCTCGTTATGCAGCCATTCGCTGGATCGATCGTCACTTTCAGAAAGGCGTTTTCGAGTGTCATGCCGTGGACTTTCAGATCGCTCGCGAAGGGGCGGTGGCCGGGCACCACATGCCAAACGGCATAGCCGAGCGATGTGATATCCTTTGCTTCAACCAGCAGGCGATAAGTATTGGTCTGACGATCACTCCATAAAATCTCGGACGGAAGGACACGGTTGCTCTTATCGAGGACTGAAACCACGCTGTCCGTCCCTGTCGGCATCTCAACCTTCACGGGCACAAGCCCGGAGCGTTTCCAGGCCAGGGGATTAAAAACCAATACTGGTACGTCTCCAGCCAATCGCGTATTAATGTGCGCTTGGATTGTTTGGAGGGCTTTTCTCGAGACCTCTTGTGTTGCCCAACGCACCTGATCGTAGTCCTGCTGAGCGTCGCGATACACCGCACCAATACCGGATCCTGCCGCGACGTCATGGAACTGGTTGAAGAGGACCTTCTTCCATGCCGCCGTCAACTCCTCGGCGGGGTAAGTCTCGCCATCGAGCCACGCTAGAGAAGCCAACTTTTCGGAATTGAGAATCCGCTCTTCGCTTTGGCGCATATTCCGCTTTTCGCCGGCCTGTGTCGTATACGTGCCGCGATGATGCTCGAAGTACAATTCGTCTTTCCAGGTAGGGATGCTCACTTCCCCCGCTGGCGGCACGGACAGCTCCCCCGCACCATTCGCCATTGCCTCGTAGTTCCAAGTCGAGGAGTTCCGTGCAATCTTTTTCTCGATGTCGCTGAAATAACTCTGCGCGGTCGCGAACTGCATTTTGGGCGCCACCTGCTCCGGCTGCATCCAGTATTGGCCCTGCTCTAGCACCGCGCGCGTAGCGCCTCCGCCATGATCCCCCACGCCATACAGATCCAGCATCCGGAGCATCCCCGGCGAGAGCGTCCGGGCTTCTACCAAATCGTTCGACAAGCGAACCGGGTCGAGGCTCATGCTGAAGGAGCCGTGGGGAAAGTAGGTGAGTACTTTGCTTCCGTCCGGTGATTCCCACCAGAACAGCTTGAAGGGCAGCGGATTCGTTTCATTCGCTGAGAGCTTCCGGGTCACGAAATAATCGATTCCGGACCTCTTGTAGATTTGCGGAAGTTGCCAGTTGTAACCGAACGAGTCCAGGTTCCATCCAATCCGCGTCGTCACTCCGTATAGCCGCTGAAATGTGCGCTGGCCAACGAGCAATTGCCGCACCAGCGACTCGCCGGCGGGCATATTCAGGTCGGGTTCCACCCACATGCCGCCCACGATTTCCCAACGCCCTTCCTGGATGCGATGCTTGATCTCCGCCGTCATCTCTGGATAAATTTCCGCCAGCCATTCGTTATACTGCGCCGACGACTGCGCAAAAACGTAGCCGGGAACCTCGTCCATCAGCTCGAGGGCGGAACCAAAGGTGCGCTTTACCACATCCACTGTTTCCATCCAGGGCCACAGCCACGCCGCATCGATATGCGAATTGCCGGTAAGGTAAAATGCCGCCTGCTGCAACGTCTGCTTAAGGGGTTCAAGGTCTTTTTGCGAGGTGAGCAACGAATCGTTAAATTTCTGCTGGTCGTGCGCGTCCAGTGCGCTGAAGTCCACATCATCGATGGCTTTGGCTAAGGTTGCTTTCGGTGTGGGATCAGTCTTGGCAAGATCAGGAATCAACAGCGCAGCCGAGACAAACTCGTCGTACAGGTCCTCCGGGTTTGGCCGGTTTGGAGGAAATTCAGCGTGCACATAGGCCGCAGGAAGATTGATCCCGGTCGGAGTTGTTCCCACACGAATCGCAACCAACACCCGGTTGCCCGGTTGGTAATACTCAATGATTGGTTCAGAACGATCAATTTGGGCAATGCGTTCGCCGTTGAAAAAGATGGCCGCCCCCTCGCCTCCGTAAGCATGCACCATCAAGCTGATCGATACGCGGCTGCCCTTGAAATCATAACCGCCGAGCGTCGCGGGAATATCGATCCATTGGCGCAGCCAGACTACATCGGCTGGGTTGGTTTTGTAAGGGGGCCGAATCTCCTGCCACAAAGCGTCGTCCAGCTTCACCGATTCTCCACCATTGACGTTTCCCACATGATATCGCCAGTGGCTGAATGCAATGGGTCTGAACTTGGATAGCCGTTCCATCACCCCTTGCGTGTGGCTGGGGAGTTGCTTCAGGGCATCCGCCGTCTGTCGGGGTGCGAAATTCTCGAACTCGCGCACCCTTTCAGTCTGCTGACCTCGCGCGACTGAAGTAACAACTAACAAGGCCATTATGGCAGCCCCTACCCGGCCGGGGTGTGATTGAAACGAATACAAAATGTGCTTGCAAGACATTAGACCCCCATCAATTATAAAAACAAAGTGGGCGGCAGTCCGCAACTTCTTCTGTGGGGGGTCGCCAGGACGGCCATAGTCTTCAAATGAATCTGCTTTCTATTGAACCTGGTCCACCTTTATTGAACCGGCACCGGCTCCAGATGTTCAGCAGTGCAGGCAATGGTGCACGAATCGCGGATGATTAAATGGGGATAGAAAACTTCCCTGCGCGGCGCCCGGTCCTTACCAAGCTCGATCCTCTCGAGCAGCAGTTCAACCGCCCTGCGTCCCATTTCCTGCTTGGGCTGGTCGACAGTAGTAAGTGGAATGGCCAAGTGTTCGGTTAAGCGAAGATTGTCAAATCCTGCAACGGAGATTTCCTGCGGAATTTTTATTCCCATAGCATACAGATGCTTCATGATCACCAAGGCGATGTGGTCGTTGCAGCCGAAGAAGGCGGTTGGCCGGGGAACTTGCCCTAAAATGTGTTCCAGAGTTGACCGGCAGGTGGCATCGGCTAAAGATTCGTAGTTTAAAATGAAGTGTGCCAACACCGGCAGCTTGTTCTGTGCCATGATCCGAAGATATTCCTGCTCTCGGGGATGCGGTTCCTCACCAGGCACCGAACGGCAAAAGGCAATATTCCGGTGAGCTAGAGATAACAGGTAGCGCATGACTTGCACAACTCCCGACCGGTCGTCCACCATGACGCTGTCACACTCAACTTCGGCTGGCGAACTGAAAAGAACAACGTAGGGAATGCCGGCGGCCTCCAGCA
>JASHTZ010000704.1 GCA_030040295.1 Terriglobia bacterium
ATCGAAGAAGGGAAGGAAAACTGGTCGAAGCCGCGTCCCGTTGAGAAGCCTGTGGACATTTGCGGCGCGGGCGACAGTTTTGCCGCGGGCACGGCGCTCACGATGGCCGTTACAGGCGATGCCGTAGAGGCTGCGAGCTTCGGCAACATCGTCGCGTCGATTACGGTCATGAAAAAAGGTACTGGCACTGCGTCACCGCAGGAAATCCTTGCCGCCGCGGCAAAGGACTAACGAAGGGGGTGAGGCGTGGATCGAAGGGAATTTATGAAGACTCCCGTGCAGGGCGCGCTGGCAGCGAGCCTAATGCAGGGGCAGGCGACCCCGGCGCAGGCAGGGACGAAGAATCCGCTGCCCAACATCCTTTTTATCATCGCCGACCAAGTAACGCCCTTTATGCTGGGGCCTTACGGCCAGAAAGCCGCTCACACGCCCAATCTCGACCGGCTCGCGAGCACGGGAACTGTGTTCGAGGCCGCCTATTGCGCCAGCCCGCTCTGCGTGCCCAGCCGAATCGGCTTGCTCTCGGGGCGATTGCCGCACAAACTGCATGGCTACGACAATGCTTCGGAGTTCGGCGCCCACGTTCCAACTTTCATTCATTATTTGAATCGAGCCGGATATCGCACGGCGGGCACAGGCAAGTGCCACTTCATCGGGCCGGACCAGAAGCACGGATTTGCAGAACGCCTCGACCCCGATATCTATCCCGCAAATTTCTCCATGCTGCCGGATTGGCGCTTGGGAGCGGTGTTTAACCAAGGGACCTCCGTCGGCGAGCAACTGCACATGCTGGGACCTTCCAAGTGGACGCAGCAACTTGGTTACGACCAGATGACGTTCGATCGGGCAATGTCGTGGCTTGGGAACTATGCCATTCGCCCGCAGGCGCAGAAGCCGTTTTTCCTCTATGTCTCGTTCACCCAGCCGCACGATCCCTTCACCACAACGCAGGAATTTCTGGATCTCTACAAGAACGTCGACATCCCGTTGCCTCAGGATTACGGCGACATCCTCAAGCTCAGCCCGACCTACGAGTGGTTCGAGATTCACCATGGAATCAATCGCGTGAAGTTGACGCCGGAGCGAATCGAGGAGGCGCGACGGAATTATTTGGGCATGGTTTCCTGGGTGGACGATCGCATCGGGAAACTGCTGGCGGAGATTCGGCGCCTGGAGTTGGACAAGAATCTCGTCGTCATCTTTACCAGCGATCATGGTGAAATGCTGGGTGAACATCACCAGTGGTCGAAGCGGCTGTTGCTCGAGTGGTCGGCACGGGTTCCCCTAATTGTGAGCGCACCAGGAGTCTTGCCCGAAGGGAAAAGGGTCGGCTCTCCGGTTTCACTCATCGACTTGTTTCCCACGTTTGCAGATCTGGCGGGTGTGAAGGTCGATACAGAAGCAGACGGCTTCAGTTTGTTGCCTCTGCTTACCAGTCGGGAAAGCAGCCGGCAGGAACCCGTTATCGCCGAATACCTTGGCGAAGGGACAATCGAACCGATGCGCATGATTCGCACTGCACAATTCAAATACATTACAGTCAATGGATGGCCGCCGCAGCTTTATGACCTCAAAAAAGACCCCAACGAGACTGTAAATGCGGCGGGGCGGAGTGAGTATTCCCATGAAGAGGCGCACCTTCAGGCGCTGGCAGAGGCGGATTGGGATGGCCCTGCCCTGAAGAAAGCCGTCATGCAGAGCCAGCAGGATCGCCTGATGATTCGCAGCGTAAAGGGGGACGGTATCCTTCCAAATTGGAATTACGAACCAGTTGAAACGGGTCCCTTTAATCCGCTTTCGGATTTTGCTGAGAAAAGTCGCTGACCCCAATTCCGTTCAAAGAAAGGATGATGAAATGGGAAATTTCTCAATTGCCAAGAAAAAAGTAGAGGGCCACGCAACTTATCATCTTGCAGACCGCAAAAAGAAAATGGAGTTTGCCATCGCCCCGGACATCGGCAACTGGGGGTACAGCTTCAAGGTTAATGGGCACGAGGTGTTCCACGCGCCCGCTTCGCTCGAGCAATACATCAAAGACCGCGGCCTGGGCAGCGGCAACCCGCTGATGGCTCCTTTTGCCAACCGGATCGATCGAGACTATTACTTTTTCGAGGGCAGGAAATACCTTCTGAACGGCGACCTCGGGAATTTTTTACGGACCTCCCCCACCAATTTTCCGATTCACGGGTTGCTTTCCTACGATAAGCGCTGGGAAGTGGTCAAGGCCAGCAGCTCCGACTCCGCCGGCTCGGTGATAACTTCGCGGATGGAATTCTACAAATACCCGGACCTGATGGCGCAGTTCCCGTTCGCGCATGTTCACGAAGTATCGTACAAGCTGAAGGCTGGAAAGCTGGAGTGTGCGACAAAAATCACCAACCTCGGGAATTCCACGATGCCCATCCACTTTGGTTACCATCCGTATTTCGTTATGGATGGGCCGCGCGAGCAGTGGAAGCTCCACGTGGCCGCACGGCAGCACTGGGTTGTGCCTCCGGAACTGATACCCACTGGGGAATTAGAACCGGCTGAGGAATATTTGCCCGGTTGCACGGGCGAACTGACGCTGGCCGAAACATTCATTGACGCAGGCTTCACAGATTTGATCCGCGATAAGGACGGAATGGCACGCTTCTGGGTGGCGGGCGCAACGCGCAAATTGCAGGTAGTGTTCGACCGGGAATTCACCACCGCGGTGTGCTACGGTCCGCTCAACTGGCACTACGTCTGCATCGAACCGCAGACGGGCCCGACCAACGCCTTTAACTTGAAACATGAAGGAAAGATTTCCAGCCTGCGAACGCTTGCTCCGGGGAAGACTTTCCAGGCGTCATATTGGTTCATTCCTGTGGGGTATTGAATGCCTTTCTCCATGGGTGCAAGGATCGAGCAGAGGAAAATAAATGCCCGCGGCAGGACTCTTCCCTGACGATTTTTCCTTGAATTAGAACGGTGATAAAACCGTTGGAGTCAAAGACGGATCCGCACTTGCTGCAGTTTTGCTGGTTCCCCATGATCGAAGTGCCACAGAAGGGGCATCGCCTCTGCCGATTGCCCACGACATGAAGAACATCATTGTACCAAAGTCGGCAAACGACAGCCCTGTCCCCATGAGAATCAACGGAATCATAAAGAAACTAAAGGAATACGCTGCATCGTAGCGAACCTCGCTTGGTTTGTCAGGGTTGAAACGGATCGGGTGACGCGGCCACGGACCTGCCGGCAACTACTTGGCGAAAAGCTCCAATTCGGCGATTTGCGAAACGATGTGGCCAATCAAAATATGCGACTCTTGAATGCGCGGTGTCTCGGACGAAGGTACACACAGGCAGTAGCGCGAGACCTCCTGCATCATACTCCCGAATTTGCCGCACAGCGCAACGGTGACGAGGCCCTTGGCTTTGGCTGCGGCAAGGCCTTTCAACACGTTGGGCGACTTTCCGCTCGTAGAAATTCCCACCGCTACATCTCCGGCCGAGCCCAGAGCTTCAATTTGGCGTGCAAACAGGTTTTCATAGCCGTAATCGTTACCGATTCCTGTGACCGCAGAGGTGTTCACGGTAAGGGCAATCGCTGGAAGCGGCGTTCGCTCCATCTGGAACCTCCCCACGAACTCTGCAGCGATGTGCTGGGAGTCGGCGGCGCTGCCGCCGTTCCCGAACAAGAGAATTTTGTGCCCATGGCTGAGCGCCGCGACAAACTCCTTTGCAACGTCGGCAATTTGGCCGAGAAGATGTTTGTCCTCAAGCAGAGTTTGCTTCACCCTGATGCTTTCCTGAATGGAAGCGGCAATGACATTGTCCATGCCCGTGCTCATAGAAGTCTCTCCATGAATGAGTTTGAAATCAGAGGCTCCCTCCAGAAACCGCCGAATCCGCGGTGGGAATCCAAATTTCCCATGGTAACACACCCGGTTGCAGGGGGGTCGAAACCCGCAATACAGAAATCAAAGGGAGCACTATTAAATGGAAAGTTGCAAGTCGCGGCATTCGGTCGTACATTATTCGCCCGCGCAGGGAACATTGTTTATAAGCGCAAACTCCTCAGGAGATTCAGGGGAGCAGTTATTTATAGGGGGCATCCGTGTCCAGAGTCCGTTCTTGCCTTTGCGTACTGATCATCATTGTTTCATTGCTGGGTGTTACAGCGAGGATGGGGGGGCAAAATAAGCCGCCAGGGGAAATCGATCTGGTTGGCTATGCACATACCGATCTTTCCTGGCTCTGGCCACGGAGCGAAACGATTCATGAAGTCCTTCCCCTGACAATTGAAAGCGTATTGAAGATGATCCAAGAGCATCCGGGAATGGTCTATTCCATGAGTGCGGCGCAGGCCTATAAGTGGATGGAGCGCTACTATCCGGACCTTTTCGAACAGATCAAGCAGAAAGTCGCCTCCGGTGAGTGGGAAGTGGTGGGCGGCTCGTGGACCGAGCACAGCACCAACATTCCCAGCGGCGAATCCTTGATACGCCAGCATCTTTATGCCAAGCGCTATTTTAAGGACGAGTTCGGCGTGGACGTGAAGGTGGGCTGGCTCCCGGATTCATTCGGATTCAACTGGAATTTGCCTCAAATATATCACAAGTGCGGGATCGATTATTTTGTAACCCACAAGTTGAAATGGCAGATCGAGCGGAACAATCCTCCGGTCCCCTTCCCTTATCACCTTTTCTGGTGGGAGGGGCCGGACGGTTCGCGCGTGCTGGCTTTCCATACCGTGGGCGGATATTCCCAACCGGTGAAACCCGACCAAATGCTGGAATACCTCAAGACCCTGGAAGACAGCGCCCACGTGGACAAGCTGTTGATTCTCTATGGGAAGGGCGACCACGGCGGGGGCCCGATGCCGGACATGATGGATCGCGCGGTGACGCTGATGCACGATCCCAATTTCCCCACCGTGCGGTTCAGCAAGGCGCTGGATTATTTCCATGAAATCCAGGCGCTGCCGCAGAGCAAGGATTTCCCCACCGTGGACGATGAGCTCTATGTGAAGACGCACCGCGGCACATATACGACAGATTCCCAGGTGAAGCGGGACAACCGGCGGAGCGAAGTGCTTTTGATGAACGCGGAAAAATTCTCGCTGCTGGCTTCACAATTCGGCCAGCCTTATCCACAAGCTGACCTGCAAAAATTGTGGGAGAAAGTGCTGTTTGGGCAGGTCCACGACAACATTGACGGCTCCGCCGAGGCCGAAGTCTATCGCGATGCCGCCACCGATTACGGCGACATTCGAATTGGGGGCCGAAAGCTACTCAACTCCGCCCTCGCCACGGTGGCGAAGCACGTGAATACTCAGGGCGAGGGGCGCGCCGTCCTGGTCTTTAACTCATTGCCTTGGGAGCGAAATGGAATTGTTTCATTGGGCCCTGAATACTTCACCGGATTAGATCACTTCAAAATCGTCGACGTCACCGGGAAATCCGTGACGTATCAGAGTGAAGCGGAAGAAGGGGAAGCCCGTAAAGTGATCTTTGCCGCGACAGTTCCAGGCATGGGGTACGCGGAATATCGCATCGAGCCCACCCAGGAATCGCCCAGATTCACGACCGACCTAGCTATCAGCGGCCTCACACTGGCCAACGACAAGGTTGAGGCTGTCATCGATCCCGAATCCGGTAATTTGAAGTCCCTCAAAAAGAAGGGAATAGACATGAATTTTCTGCGCGAGGATAACCCCGGCGCAGCGCTCGAGGTGTGGGAGGACAAACCACCGAAGGCTCCGGCCGGAGAGCCCGCGTGGAATATTTATCTCGGGGCGGACAATAAACTTGACCAGGCGGACAGCGTCGCATTGACCGAATCCGGGCCCGTCCGCGCCGTCGTGCAAGTAAAAAAGCACTTCGGCGACTCTAAATTTGTCGAGAATATCGTGCTTTATAGTCATACTGATCGCGTGGATTTTGAACTAAGCGTCGATTGGCATGAAAAGTACCGGTTTGCCAAGGTGGCGTTCCCGGCGAACTTCAAGAATGTCTATGCCACCTATGAGATTCCGTATGCCGCCATCCAACGCTATGATTGGACATTGACAGAAGACCCCGGGATTCGCATGATGGCGCCTCCTCGAGGTTGGGAGATTGCCGACCGCACCAAGTTCGAAGTGGCAGGACAGCGCTGGGCGGACGTCAGCAACCAGGCCGGCGAATACGGATTCACTCTACTGAACGATTCCAAGTACGGATATTCGTACCAGGAAAACACCCTTCGCTTAAGCCTGATCCGGGGGCCCCGGCGAGGTTACCCAGGCATGCCCGACACTTGGTCAGACCAATCCGACGATCCGATTGTAGGCATCCATCACATAAAGTACGCTCTCATCCCGCATCGAGGCGACTGGCAGGACGTTGATGCCACCAGGCGGGGAGCGGAATTCAACACACCATTATTGCCGAGACTGGAGGCCTCACACGCCGGTCAACTCTCTGCATCTTTCAGCGAGCT
>JASHTZ010000705.1 GCA_030040295.1 Terriglobia bacterium
GACCGCCGCGAGCGGGGTGAGCGCCAGCGCCAAAATATTCGGTGGCAGCCCGTTTCCTGGCTCGATCAGCTATTCCACGACGTTCAACAGCAGCGGAAATTTCGGAATCCCCGGCATCGCGAACTACACGACGCACGGAGACAACGATATGTTGGGGATCAACTGGGGAGTCCACTATAAGAATCTGCCGATGTTGAATCTAAGCTTCGGCGATGCCAACAGCAGCTATTCGGTTTACGGAGCAAGCTCACTTGGCACGCTTCACACCAACACTTTTTCGGCCACTACCGTGTATCGAGTGGCGGGCTTTAATTTGAATGGTGGCTATCAATACGCTGGAGACAAGATTGAAACTCCGGATTTCCTATCTGGGGAGCCCTCCGAGCAGTCCAATTCCGGTGTAAACTCATATACGTTCAGCGTGGGGCACAACTTGCCCTGGCGAGGCAGTTTTTCCGCCGGCGCCTCTCGCTCTCACATCAGCACCGATTTCGACGAAAGCAGCTCGAGCGACAATATCGACACTACCATCGATACGGTCACGGCAGGGGTATTCTTCGCCCCGCAAGCGCATTTGAACTTGGGCGGAAACGCCTACTACACCGACAATCTGGAGGGGACGCTATATAACACTCTACTGACCGCCGGAGCAGTTTCTTCGGAGACCGAGGAGCCCGAGGCATCGCGCGATTTCAGCCTGACCGGGAATGCCAATTACGAAATACCGCGGGAACATCTTATCCTCCACGCCTTCCTCGAGCACCAGCAGCAATCGATCCTGGGGGTCGAATTCACATCGGATTCTTACAACGGGACCGTGAGTTATTCCAATCGACTTCTGGGCGGCCAGTTCAACGGAGTGCTGGGATTGATGCGAACGTCTCTCAGTACCTCCCAACAAAGCTTGTTGGGGCTGAACGGTTCCATCAACTATACACACCAGATTGAACATTGGACCGTGTCAGGGGCGCTCGCCTATTGGCAAGACTCGCAAACCATCCTGGCTGCCTATACCGATTCGGGCTTTAACTACTCCGGCAGCGTGGGACGCAGGCTGGGGCGCAAGTCGTACTGGGGCGCTTACGGAAGCGGGGCGCGGAGCTTGCTGACCGACCAACCCGGAACCGCCAATTCCAGCCGTAGTTTCTCAACCTCGCTTTCCGTGCTTCGCTTCAGCATGAATGGCTCATATTCCTCCTCCAGCGGAAATGCTCTGTTGACCTCAACGGGCCTGGTGGCCACGCCGATTCCCGTGACCGCTGTTCCCTCGAGTGCAGTGGTGCTTTATAACGGAAATTCTTACTCGTTCGGGTTAGGCTCAAACCCCGTTCGCGGCCTCACTCTCTCCGCCACCTACGCCAAGGCCCTGAGCGCAACGACCAGCAATGCTCTGCTCTCGAACAACAACACCGAGAATATGTTTTTCGTGATGACCTACCAGGTTCGCAAGTTGAACATCCAGGCGGGTTACACCCGGATCGACCAGGGATTCAGCATCGCCGGAAACTCCCCGACCAATACCGGGTCTTTCTATGTAGGAATTTCGAGATGGTTCAAATTCTTTTGAAAACGGCGGAAAGTGAGCCCGGTTCGCAATCCGCACGATTGGGAAGGCGGTTGCGAACGTGGCGTGTTATGGCGCCGGCCGTTTTCCTGCTTTCACTGGTGCTGACTCCTCGCATCGCCGTGCCGCGCCCCAGATCGCAGCCCGCTGGGCCTGCTACTGTTCCGGAGCTGGGGTTGGAAGGCGGACGCAAGCTCCGTTATGAGGGAAGCATCAGCTCGGAGAAGGAAGTCAGAACCAGGCACACATTTCTAAGCCGCTTGGTGGATGCGGTGGCGGGTGAACCTGAATACCATGCCCTGGTTACTCCCTACGGCGTCGTGACGGATTCACAGGGCCGCATCATCGTCACCGATCCCGGCGCCGCGGGTGTTCACATCTTCGATTTCGCGCAGCACAAGTACAAGTTCATCTCGCGTCACAGGGACACCGACGGGCTCGAAGCCCCGCAATGCGTCGCTGTCGATGCCGATGACAACATCTACGTCACGGATTCTTACTCCGGCAAAATTTTTCTCTTCGACGCCAATGGAAGGTTCCAGCGCGTCATCGGCAGCATCAAGGGTGAAGGATATTTCAAACGCGCCACCGGAATCGCCGTTGATCCCCAGACTCGGCGGATTTATGTGACGGATACACTGCGCAACCAAATCTGGGTGCTCGATCAGGAAGGCCACATTTTGCAGAAAATCGGCTGGAACGGAACCGGCGAGGGCGAATTCAACTACCCCACGGAATTGCGGCTGATCGGTCAAAGCTTGTACGTGGTTGACGCCATGAACTTCCGTGTGCAGGTTCTGGATCTTTCCGGAAGGTTTCAATACTCCGTGGGTCAAATCGGCGACGGCGTCGGCCAACTGTTCCGGCCGAAAGGAATCGGTGTCGACTCGGAAGGGCATTTGTACATCGTCGAAGGCTTGAGCGGGTTGGTGCAGGTGTTCGACCGCCAGGGCCAACTGCTCTATTACTTCGGTGCGAAAGACTCCGGGTTCGGGGAATTCAAATTACCCGCCGGACTGTTCATCGACCGAGACGACCGGCTGTATGTCGTTGACTCGTTCAATCGCCGTATCCAGGTGTTCCAGTATTTTGCGCAAGGAAAACAATGAGCAGTACGAAGACAAAAAATCGAAGAGTCAGAGATCAGAAGGCGGCAGCCGGAACAGGGCAGCACTTTCCCAAGTTGGTTCGTCTGTGTCTTTGTGCCTTGGTGATCATCATTGTCAGCCTGCCAAGCGCGGCGCTCGCGCAAACCGATGTCATCGGCTCGCACGATTTATCGCCGGGCGGGACTTCACCCGTTCAGGGAACGCTTTCCGGATCTTGTCTCTATTGCCACGCTCCCCACTCCGGCTTGAATGGCACGGCCGGCGTGGCCCAGACTCCTCTTTGGAACACCAAACTCTCGAGCGTGCAGGCATACACTGTTTACGGCAGCTCGACGCTGGTGAATACGGTGAATCCCTCGCCTCCTCTCGGCACCTCGAGCACACTCTGCCTCAGTTGCCATGACGGCACGGTTGCCGGATCGCCCGGCGCGCTCGTGGCTTATGGGAAGGTTGCAATGACCGGGCAAATGAACTCCTCAGATGTATTTGGAACCAACCTCTCCGCCACTCACCCCGTCAGCTTTGTGCTTCCGCTCCAGCCCTCTCCGGACTTGGTCGCATCATTAACCGCAAATCCGCCTTCCACCGCCGATCAAACCGGTGCGGTTCGGCTCGCGGGTGGAAACGTCGAGTGCACAAGCTGCCACAACCCTCACGTGCAGAATATTGACCCCAACAATCCGACATTTCTGGTGATCAATAATTCCGGCAGCGCCCTCTGCCTTGCCTGCCACACCACCGTGCCCGCCGGCTCGACCTCCGGCATGGGGTTGACCAATGTGCTGGAAGCGAGCCATGGAACATCTCTCGCCTACGGAACGCCTGCATCGCGGAGCGCCGCACCGAGCAAACCCAATCCGCTGGCAGAATGGTCCACCAGCATACACGCCACTTCAAGCAACAGGGTGGCGCCGCTGGTCTCTCTGGCCGGGACCACGACCGGAACAAGTCAGAATTCGTCCACCCGCCAGATCACCCTGGGACACTACGGCTCCGTGGCCAGAAATGGTTGCGCCTCGTGCCACACCACCCACAATGCGCAGGGGGCGAATTCGCTGCTTCAAACCGCGGATGACCAGGTCTGCCTGACGTGTCACAATGGCAGCACAAACGTATCTCCGCCCATTTCCAACGTTTTGGCTGAGATGGTTGCCCCCAAGTACGGCCACGCGTTTATGGTGGGCAACTCGCC
>JASHTZ010000706.1 GCA_030040295.1 Terriglobia bacterium
TCCACTGGTCGGCGTGCTGATCCTTGGGGCAGAACTGGTCTACCAGCCACTCGACGACGGTATCCGCGGCGGAGAGGACGAATTCCTTCTGGTCGCTGCCTTCCAGCAACTGGCGGCGCAGGCCGTAGATCGTTTCGCGCTGCTTGTTCATCACGTCGTCGTATTCCAGCAGGTGCTTGCGCGATTCGAAGTTCTGCGCCTCCACGGCCTTCTGCGCGGCCTCAATGCGTTTGGAGATGAGGCGGGACTCGATGGGCACGCCTTCCTCCATCCCCAGCTTGTGCATGATGTTGGAGATGCGCTCCCCGGCGAAAATGCGCAGCAGGTCGTCTTCGAGCGAAAGGTAAAAGCGCGAGGAACCGGGATCGCCCTGGCGGCCGGCGCGCCCGCGCAACTGGTTATCGATGCGCCGGGCCTCGTGCCGCTCAGTTCCGAGGATGTGCAGGCCCCCGAGCGCCACCACTCTGTCATGCTCGATGTCGGTGACGGACTTGAAGCGGGCCACGAATTCTTCCCAATGCTTCCTCCAGGCGGCGTAATCTTCCACGTACTTGCCGAAGATCATGGAATCGGAGCCTTCCGGCGGCCGCTCGGGAGGCTCGGGGTTGATGCCCTGCTCGCGAAACTTCTCCGGCGATTTGCGGAATTCCTCACGCGCCATGGTCTCCGGATTGCCGCCCAGCAGGATGTCGGTGCCGCGTCCGGCCATGTTGGTGGAAACGGTGATGGCGCCTACCCGTCCGGCCTGGGCCACCACTAGGGCCTCACGTTCGTGCTGCTTGGCGTTCAGCACGTTGTGCCGGACTTCCCTCATTCCCAGAACTTCCACCACGCGCTCCAACCGGCAGCGCATGCGGATGAGGCAGTCCAGCACCGGCAGGCATTTCGGATCCGTGTTATTGGCGAGCGAGAGCAGGTCCGAGAGCACGGACTCATCTGCGGGAGGCAGCCCGTTGTAGGGATAATCCCGGGGCGCGCGCTTCAATACCGCCTCGAGAAAGGCCTGTCGCGTGCCGTTGACGCCTGTCGCCATGGCCTTGAACCGGCTCTGGCCCAGCATTTCTTTGATGATGGAGATTTCCACTCCTGCGCTGGTCAGCCATTCAAACGCGGGGTGGGGAGTTTGGGCGAGGCGCTCGACCCAAATCTTGAGTTTCGGTCCTTCCAGGCCCGCGGCTTTGGCAGCCTCCTGCAAGCGCGCCGGAACCACTCCGGCCTTTTTCAGCGCGGCGCTCAGGCGTTCTGACTTCTCGATGGCGATACTGCCCATCAACACCGGCTGGCCGCACAGGTGATATTCCTTGATCTCCTCGATCACGGCATTAAATTTTTCGCGCTCGGTGCGGTAGACAACGTCGGCCCATTCGTGGCGAATCAGGCTCCGATTGGTGGGCACGATGATGATATCGAGGTTGTAGATCTTCTCGAATTCCGCCGCTTCCGTTTCCGCCGTGCCCGTCATTCCCGCCAGTTTCTTGTACATGCGGAAATAGTTCTGGAAAGTAACGGTGGCGAGCGTCTGGTTCTCGCTTTCGATCTTCACGCCTTCCTTGGCTTCCACGGCCTGGTGCAAGCCGTCGCTCCAGCGCCGACCGGGCATCAGGCGGCCGGTGAATTCGTCCACGATAATGACCTCACCGTCTTTCACCACGTAATCGCGGTCGCGCTTGAATAGCGCGTGCGCCCGCAGCGCCTGCTGGAAGTGGTGGTTGAACTCGATGTTGGCGGGGTCATAGAGATTTTCGAGTCCCAGCAGCTTTTCAGCCTTGGCGATTCCGGAATCGTTGGGCGAAACCTGGCGGCGCTTCTCATCGACTTCGTAATCCTCCTTGTCGACGAGGTGGGGAATGACTTTATCCACCCGCATGTATTTGTCCGTGGCTTCATCGGAGGAACCGGAGATGATGAGAGGAGTGCGCGCCTCATCGATCAGGATGGAGTCCACTTCGTCCACGATGGCGAAGCGATGCGGCCGCTGGACGTAGTCCTTCAGGTCGAACTTCATGTTGTCGCGCAGGTAATCGAAACCGAATTCGTTGTTGGTGCCGTAAGTGAGGTCGCAACCGTAGGCGGCGCGGCGCTCGTCGTCGTTCAAATCATGAACGATCACGCCCACGCTCAGGCCCAGCAGGCGGTAAATGGGTCCCATCCAAGCGGCGTCGCGCTTGGCGAGGTAATCGTTCACCGTCACCACGTGCACGCCCTTGCCCTCCAGCGCGTTGAGGTAGCAGGGCAGCGTGGCGACGAGGGTTTTGCCTTCGCCCGTCTTCATTTCCGCGATCTTGCCCTCGTGCAGCACCATGCCGCCAATCAATTGCACGTCAAAGTGGCGCATGTTCAGCGTGCGCCGCCCCGCTTCGCGGCAAAGGGCAAAGGCTTCGGGAAGAATTTCGTCCAGCGTGGCGCCCTGGGCAAAGCGTTCTTTCAGTTGGGCGGTGCGCAGAGGAAAATCTTGGTCGGCGAGCTTCTGCATCTCCGGCTCGAGGGCGTTGATTTCCTCAACGCGCGCGGCCAGACGCTTCAACTCGCGCTCATTCTTCGTGCCGAGAACCTTGCCCAACGCGGCTTGGATGAAATTTCCCATGGTCTATAGATTATTTCCCGCCCGAAACCGTAACCCTTCTATTGTAAAGCCCAGTGCGGGAGTTTACAACCAGCGCGGGTCATCAGGATGCGCTTCGTAGCCTGCCCGGTCGCGGGCTTCGAGCTCCCGAATGGCTCGATTCTTCAAATACACACGTAAAGCCTTCCTGATAAGCGCCGAACGGCTTACATGAGCGCACTTAGCCGCTTCCGCGGTGGCACGAAGCAAAGCGGAGCTTAGTACAACCCGGATGGTTTGCATGCTGTGGAGTCTACCCCCATATCCGATTCAACATTCAGTATTCGTCCGCCCATAGGCTACTCCCACCAGGTTTCTCCTCTAGAGTACGGCGCTTTCATGGATCATGCGGCCTTCGGCGAAGCGCGCGAGGTTGAGGGCTGTGGCGTCGATTAAATCGGTTTGGCCGCGCAGAATCAAATCGGCCATCACTTTTCCGGTGGCAGGGGAATGCATTACGCCGTGGCCGCTGAAGCCGTTGGCGAGATAGAAGCCGGGGACTTCGGGCACGGGGCCGAGGATGGGGTAATGGTCGGGCGTCATTTCGTAGAGGCCGGCCCAGGCGCGCTTGGGATTCACCTCGAGGGCCTCGAAGCAGGGAACGCGGTCGACGGCGCGCATCAGAATCTTCTCGATGAAGGCGGGGTCGAATTGGGTTTTGAATCCGGGAGTCTCCTCCGGATCGTTCCAGGCGAGCAGGACTCCCAGGCCCTCGGGGCGGAAGTGAAAGCCCGTGGCCATATCGATGGTCATGGGGGCTTCGCGCGCGATCAGCGGGAACGGTTCGGTGGGAACCAGCATGCGGCGCAAGGGCCGGACGGGCAAATCCACTCCTGCAAGCGCGGCAACCTGGGCCGCCCAAGCTCCCGCGGTGTTCACCACCTTGCGCGTGGAGATGGTTCCGCGCGCGGTTTCAACCCCGGTGATGCCCTGCGAGTCCTTCAGAATTCCTGTTACCTCCACCCCTTTCCATAAACGCGCGCCCTTCTCCGTAGCGCGCTGCATGAAGCCGTTCATCACGCTGTACGGGTCTACAAATCCGTCCGTGGAGCTGAAACTTCCCCCCAGGATGTCATCCGAGCGCAGGTGCGGCATGCGGCGGAGAACCTCGGCGGGGGAGAGCAATTCCACCGTCGTCACGCCGCAGGCGCGCTGCAATTGGAAATTCGCGCGCAAATATTCCATGTGCTTTCCGGTCGTGGCTACGAACAGATAGCCTTGCGGGCGATATCCACCGGGGCAGCCGGTGGCCTGTTCGAAGCGGGCGAAGAAATCGAGGGCGTAAAGCGACAGGCGAATGTTGATCTTCGTGGAAAACTGCGCTCGCACGCCCCCCATGCTCTTTCCGGTGGAGCCTCGGCCCAAGTGCGCCTCGCGTTCGAGCACCAGGACGTCCGTGCATCCGGCTTCGGCAAGGTGATAGGCGATGCTTGCGCCCACAATGCCGCCGCCGATCATCACGACTTCGGCTGTCTCCGCCACCGCGGTCCCTCCGATTTTCGCGCTCGATGCTTCCTCAGATTACGCAGAATGCCAGGGCATGGCAAGGCGGGCGCCTAGGCAGGGCTGCCCCTACCTATAAGTCCGCCCCCGCACACGAAGAGTTGATTTGAGTTCTGAAAGTAGCTACAATAGCTACATCAAGGAGATAACCATGATCTATGTGGGCGTTCGTCAACTCAAGAACAATTTGACGCGTTACCTGCGGCGGGTGGGAGAGGGTCAGACCATACTCGTGAACAACCGCAAGCGTCCGGTGGCGATCCTGAAAAGGCCTGACAGGGACGCCGCGCTCACTCGAGAGGAAAGGCTGGCCGCCTTGGTTGCCGAGGGAAAAATCCAGCCGGCTTCCCTTCATGGGCCCTTCGGGGTTTTCAAGCCGGTTGCGGTGAAAGGCAAGCCCGCATCGAGAATCATTCTTAAGGATCGCCGGTGATTTTCCTCGACGCCAGTGCTGCCGCGAAACGATATTTTCTTGAGAATGGCTCGAACCGTGTAAACGCGCTCCTGAGCGGGCACGATGAGATTTTCTCTCTCGTCCTTCTTCAGTGCGAGCTTGTCTCTACGCTGAATCGAAAGCGTCGCCAGCGCGCCGTACCGCCGGCAGTTTACACGCGTATTAAGAAGCAGATGGGCGACGATGCGGGAAAAATGCAAACCGTCCCCATCAACGCCGAGTTGATCGAAAAGTCGTTGAAAGTGTTGGACGCATACCCGCTCAAGGCTCTCGATTCCCTCTATCTCGCCGGCGCATTGTATTTACAACAAGCCTTGAAGTCGCCCGTCCTTTTCGTAGCCGCCGATCACCAACTCCTCCGCGCCGCTCAATCGGAGGGTTTGCGAGTTCTCAATCCCGAGGGCAGAGCGTGAAGGCTGCTTCTTGCATCCTTGCGCGCATCACGTCAGAATAGGGCGATTCTAATTCCAAGAGCCGATTGGCCTCTAACAACGGACTACTGTCCACAAACAAGGAGAGCTTATGA
>JASHTZ010000707.1 GCA_030040295.1 Terriglobia bacterium
ACCGTTCGCAACCAAATCGCGCGGGCGGGTCTGGACGTGGCGCTCAAATCTCGCCCCGCAGCTTTTTTCATCCCCGAATCAGCGCGATTGATCACCGTAGGAAACTTTGAAGACGATCTCGCCGGGCTCAAGGATTGCGATTGGATCATCGAGGCCGTCACGGAGGATCTTGCCGTCAAGCGCGCGTTGCTGGAAAAGGTCCAGGCGGTTCGCTCGCCCGGCGCGATCGTCAGTTCCAACACCTCGGGAATCTCCGTCGCTTCGATTTGCGCCGGCTTCGGCGACGATTTCCGCCGCCACTTTCTGGGCACGCACTTCTTCAATCCCCCTCGCTACCTGCATCTGCTCGAGATCATTCCCACTTCCGAAACACTTGGAGAGGTGACGGAAGCCATTTCGCGCTTCGGCGATCTCGTCCTTGGCAAGGGGATCGTGATGGCGAAGGACACGCCGAACTTCATCGCCAATCGCATTGGCACCTTCGGCACGCTATGCACGCTGCGCATCATGCAGGAAGACGGTTACACCATTGAAGAAATTGACGCGCTTACGGGCCCGGCGCTGGGCATGCCCAAGTCCGCCACGTTTCGCACGCTGGATATCGTGGGGCTCGACGTGTTGGCGTACGTGGTGAAGAATCTGTGCGCCTCATTGCCGCAGGACGAGCGCCGGGCGATGTTCGAACCCCCGGCCTTCATCGTGCGGATGATTCAGCGCGGCCTGCTGGGCGAAAAAACCGGGCAGGGGTTTTACAAGAAAGTTAAAGACAAGGGCGAGAGCGAAATTCTCACCCTTGATCTCGCCACATTCGAGTACCGCGCCCGAAAGCGCGCCGCGTTTCCGTCGCTCGACATGGCGCGAAATGTGGACGATCTTCGCGAGCGGATCAAGATGCTTTTCGCCGCGCCTGACCGTGCGGGGCAGTTCTACCGCAAACTGTTTTCCGCCACTTTTCATTACGCCGCCATGCGCGTGCCGGAGATTGCCGGCGACATCGTCTCCATCGACAACGCCATGAAGTGGGGATTCGGCTGGGAGATGGGCCCTTTCGAGTTGTGGGACGCCTGGGGCGTCGAGCGCACCATGGAAGATTGGACGAAAGAAAACTTACCCCTGCCACCGCTCGTGGAGAAACTTCGCGCTGCACCGGGCAAATCGTTTTACGTTCGCGACGGAGGAACCACTTCATACTTTGACTGGGCGACTGCCGGCCACCGTCCGCTGCCGGAGCGGCCGGGAGTGGTGTTGCTGCCCGAGATCAAGGCGCGCCAGAAGGAAGTGAAGAGAAATGCCGGCGCGAGCCTGATCGATTTGGGCGACGGTGTTGTGTGCCTGGAATTCCATTCCAAAATGAACGCCCTGGGCGGCGATACTGTTCAAATGATTCACGCCGGTCTTAAATCTCTTGGCGAAAATTTCGACGCGATGGTGATCGGCAATCAGGCTGCGAATTTCTGCGTAGGCTTCAACCTGATGCTGATCCTCGCGGCGATTCAAGAAGGAGATTGGGACGAGATTCACCACGCCGTGCGGTCATTTCAGAACGCCACCATGACGTTGAAGTACGCGCCCAAGCCGGTGGTAGCCGCTCCCTTCGGAATGACTCTCGGCGGCGGAGCGGAGATTTGCCTGCACGCCGCCCGCGTGCGCGCCTCAGCGGAAACTTACATGGGATTGGTTGAAACTGGGGTCGGCCTGATTCCCGCGGGCGGCGGCACCAAAGAGATGCTGCTGCGCGCGCTCGACAGCGTCCCCGCCGACCCCGATGCCGATCCCTTCACGTACGTCAAGGAGGTTTTCCTGAACCTGGGCATGGCGAAAGCCTCCACCAGCGCGGACGATGCGCGCAAGCTCGGTTATCTCAACGCGCGCGATTCTATCAGCATGAATCGGGACCGGGTGATTGCCGACGCCAAGCAGGTGGCTCTTGACCTGGTCCGGCTGGGCTATCGCGCTCCGCAGCCGCGCACGGATATTCGAGCCCTCGGCCAGCCTGCCTTCGCCAAAATGAAGCTAGGCCTCCATCTGATGCGTCGCGCCGAATTTATTTCCGATTACGATGTGGTGGTGGGAACGCAACTCGCCAAGGTGCTCTCTGGTGGCGGTGAATTCACCTCGCCGCAGTTGGTTTCCGAACAATACCTGCTCGACCTCGAACGCGAGGCCTTCGTCAGCTTGTGCGGGCAGAAGAAAACCCTGGAGCGAGTTCAATTCACATTGAAGAAAGGCAAACCGCTGCGGAACTGAAATCTGTGGCGCGGGCTGCCAAACACAACTGATGACTGACAACTTCGAGTAGGTTCTTCCTCATCTATAAGTTAGGAGTTGACCATGAAAGAAGCGGTTATCGTATCAATCGCGCGCACGGCGGTAGGCAAGGCACCGCGTGGAGTCCTGCGCGCGACGCGGCCGGACGACATGGCGGCGGCGGTTATTCAGGAAGCGCTGCGCCGCGTGCCCGCGCTCAACGCGGCAGAAGTTGAGGACGTGATTCTGGGCTGCGCGATGCCTGAGGCAGAGCAAGGCAACAACGTGGCGCGCATCGCGGCGCTGCGCGCCGGGCTTCCGGTCACGACCTCAGCAATGACCATCAACCGCTTCTGCTCTTCCGGCCTGCAATCGATTGCCCTGGCTTCCGAGCGCATCCGGGCGGGCTCGGCGGAAGTGATCGTCGCCGGCGGCACCGAGACCATGAGCATGATTCCCATGGGCGGCTACCACTTCTCTCCGAACCCCTATCTGATGGACCACTATCCCGACGCTTATTTGAGCATGGGGCTGACGGCGGAAAACCTTGCGGCGAAATATCAAATCACCCGCGAAGCGCAGGACCAGTTTTCACTTCGCAGCCACCAGCGCGCGATTGCAGCCATTGGGCAGGGGAAATTCCGTGACGAAATCGCTCCGCTCGATGTGATTGAAGTAAGCCTGAACGGCGGAACCAAGCCCCAGACGCGCAAAATCAAGTTCGAGACGGATGAAGGCCCGCGGCGCGACACTTCAATGGAGGCGCTGGCGAAGCTCAAGCCGGCGTTTCACGCGCACGGCACGGTGACGGCGGGCAATGCCTCGCAAATGAGCGATGGCGCGGCCGCCGCGGTGGTGATGTCGCTCGATCGCGCCCAGGCTTTGGGCCTGAAGCCGCTTGCGCGTTTCGTGAGTTTCGCTACCGCCGGCTGCCCGCCGGAGGAGATGGGCGCGGGACCGGTTTTCGCCATTCCCAAGGCGCTGAAACTCGCGGCATTGAAACTCGCGGATATTGATGTGATTGAGCTGAACGAAGCTTTCGCCGCACAGGCGCTGACGGTCATCAAGCTGGCCGGGCTCGACGAGGAGAAGACTAATGTGAACGGCGGCGCCATCGCCCTCGGTCATCCGCTCGGCTGCACGGGAGCGAAGCTCACGGCCACGCTGCTCGGCGAACTGAAGCGCCGCAACGCCCGGTATGGTATGGTGACCATGTGCGTGGGCGGGGGAATGGGCGCGGCAGGAGTTTTTGAGAACATGCAGTGACCGCAGAATTTAATCAATCGCGCAAAGGAGAGATGGCATGGATAGAGTCCTCGGATTCGGCGGGCTGTTCTTCAAGGCAAAAGACCCCAAGGCGTTGTACGCGTGGTACGAAAAGCATCTGGGAATAAAGAAAGGGCCGGAAGGCGCCGTCTCCTTCATCTGGCGCGAGATGCACGAGCACGCGAAAGACGGCCGCACGGTTTGGGCCATCTTTCCCGAAACCACGAAGTATTTCGATCCCAGCCGCTCGAGCTTCATGATGAACTTCCTCGTCGCCGATCTCGATGGCCTGCTGAAGACGCTGAAGGAAGAAGGCGTGGAGATCGATCCGCACCGCGAAGACGCCCCTTACGGGCGATTTGCCTGGATCATGGATCCCGAGGGCAATCGCATTGAGCTGTGGCAGCCTGCCGCAGGCGCCTAGCTTCGGTTATTCATGAATTTCTGGAGCGATTGAGGAATGCGAAGCGTTTCGCACTGAGGCCCCGGAGATTATGCAGTAAGATCACAGAGAAGTTCAGGAATAACCTCCGTGCACTCCGTGATCGAGCGGTTGAGAGGTTTCATAGACGGACGGCTCCGTGAACTCTGTGTGAAACCTTCTTAAGTTGGCCTTCCGCTCATCTTTTCGTGAATAATCCGGTCATGAATAATCCGGGCTAGGTTACCTGTTCGAGAGCCGGCCTGAAGAAAAGAAGGACCAACATGGCACAGACAATGGCCGACGCCGCGCAGCGAATCAAAGGCGGCAGCTTTCTGGTGGAATCGCGCGCCCCGCATGAGGTTTT
>JASHTZ010000708.1 GCA_030040295.1 Terriglobia bacterium
ACACCAACGTCACTTGGGGCCCGCAGCAAAACCGCCGCCTGCTTGCCTGGGGTTTCAATTCCCAGGCAGGATACTCAAGCACCTGGGTGAACGCCACGCAGACTGATCCTTCCTGGCCGAATGGGACCCAACCTGTGCCCATGCCATTCGTGGGCTTGCTCGATGCGTCCTTCGAGACGCTGACCAATCAGGGAGGCTACGCGAACCAACCCGTGAAGGATTTGGTGAATGGCATTTCGCCGGGCGTCTATTCGGGGCCGAGGGCCCCTTCGCCCGATATCTGGGATCCGAATTACCGAATGTGGATTGACAATTGCCTTCAGCAGGACCCGGAGGTCACCGGCTGGCTTAACGGCCCCAACAATTCCTACTTCCTGGGGTTCAATGTCGATGATGTCAACTCCCTGTTGGGTTTCGGCGCAGGGCCGGATTTCGAGGGTGTGGCCGGCGGGGCGCTGAATTCCGGTTATGCGGATCCCAATCTCGCCTGGCTGGTGCTGGTTACATCACCCGCTCAGGTCGCGAATTCGCAATTCAACGTCACATATTCCGATACCACGGTCTATTCGAAACAAGCTTTGGCGAATTTCCTGAGCCAGGAATACGGCACCATCGCCGCCCTGGATTCGGCCTGGGGAGCGACTTACACAGCCTTCGGCGCGGGAAGGGGCTTGCTGGCCGGTACAGGACTACTTGATGAAACTGGATTGAACCCTTGGATTCCCAAGGACTTTATCAACCTGAGCGACGCCACTCCTGCCCTGCGGCAGGACCTGAACAATTTTCTCCTGGCGTATATGGCGCAGTATTTTTCCATCATCAAAGGGGAAATAAAGCTGCGCGCGCCGGGCCGCCTCTATCTCGGGCCCACGACTCTCGGGTCCTGGGGCGCGCCTCCCCGTCAACAAGTCTTGCAAGCCGCTTCGAACTACCTCGATATTTTCACGGCGTCTTCGATTCCGGCAGGAGCCCCCGACGATCAACAAAGAATCGATTTCATTGAGCAGAATCTGGGCGATAAGCCCTGGCTGGAGTGGGAAGGGTTCGTCGCAAACCCCGACTCGGACATGGCAGCCTTCGCAGCCGGTGCCACCATTCAGGCGCCCTCCGGCACGCAGGCCCAGCGCGGCGCCCAGTTTAAGAATATGGTCAACTTGTTGCTGGACGCCCAAACCACTTCCGGAACCTACCCCGTGGTCGGATATAAATGGTGGCAATTTGCAGACGGCCCGGGGCAAGAAATGAATTAGGGGTTGGTCACAATTCTCGACAATGAGTACGATGGATTGGCCGCAGCAACGGGACAGGGAGCGGATGCTTGGGGATTCCCCACGGGCAGCGAAAGCTCGAACTATGGGAGCTTCCTAAATTCTGTAATTACCGCGAACGAGGGCATCCTCCCCTACTTGCTTTCCAAAGGTTGGTGACGCTTTACAGATTTCTGCACTCCAAAACGCTTGGCCAATACTAGATTAAAGTAATACTTTAATATTTGGGGTTTGCGATTATAATTCAAAACAGTTATTCATGGTCATTTAAAAACTGTGGATGCCTGCCAGAGCCCTGCCAAGCGACCAACTCAAAAAAGAATGGCGTAGGCATGGCAGAGCGCTTAAAGAAATGTCGGCGCGTCGACATTCGCCATTCGTGCCGCAGCCCATTCGAACTGTTTCCTGCTATCTCCATTTGATTTGGATTATCGGGAGTGAACGGGGGAAGTTTCTGTGGCACTTCGCGGTGGCCCTTCAAGAGCCTCGACTAGCATGTTAGCCACTAACCGCTCGCCATTAGCCACTTCCTTCAGGTCTTGATTCGCAACAGAAGATAAGCCCCGGCGAGCCCGAATAGAATATCCGGCGACCACGCGGCCAAGACGGGAGGAAGCTGGCTGAGATTGCCCATGACTTCAAATAAACTCGAAGTTGACCAGTAGATGATGGCGATGCCGATGCTGAGGGCGATTCCGGTAAGCGCGCCCTTCCCGCCCATTGTGAACGAGAAGGGAATTCCGATCAGTGTGACGACGAATGCGATGAGGGGGAAGGAAAACTTGCGGTAGAACTGCACGGAGAGGCGCACCACGTCAAACCCGCTCTGCTTCAGGTCGGAGATGTAACGGCGCAGTTCAAGCGCGCTCATTTGTTCCGATGGCCGGACTTCCTTCTTGAAATACGCGGGCTCCTCCGTGAGCTCCCTGAAAGTGGCGACCGAAAAGGGCATATAATTCGTCACCCGGTCGTCCGAAAAGTTGCGCGCCCAGCCATTTTCCAGGATCCAGCCGTGAATTGAGGGTTCCCAGAACGCCCGTGCCGCCTGCAATCGCCGCGTCATGTGGAATGTGACCGGGTCGAATTCGAATACCGAGAGGTTGGCGAATACATTCTGGTCAGAATCGAAGAAGGTATAGTTGTAGATGCGGCTGGAACTTCCGAAAATCCATTGGCGGTCGGGCCGGTAGAAGGTTTGTGCAGGCTTGCCCTTGATTTCGTTGCGCAAGGCGTTCTGGCGCTGGTTGGTCTCCGGAAGAACACGGTCGCCAAAGAAAAACATGCCCACGCTCAGCAAGGCGGCGACAGAGAGCACAGGAACCGATAGGCGATAAAGGCTGATGCCGGCCGACTTGATGGCCGTCACTTGATTGGTCTTGGTCAAGAGTCCGAAATTCACCAGGGTTGCCACCAGAATGCTGAGCGGCAGCATCAGGTAGACCACCTGGGGAAGCAGAAACCAGTAGTAATTCAGCACCACGCGCGCGGGCACCGTGTTGCGCACGATGTCTCCCAATAACTGGAAGAAATCAAAAATCAGGTAAACGCCCGTAAAGGTAAGCAGCAGGACAGCGAAGTAGAAAATCCAGCCCCGGATGACGTAAATATCCAGGATTTGGAGGAATCGTCCGGCCGCCTTCGCCGGGGCGGGAAGCACTATGGCGCGGGGCGAGTTTTTCCGGTGCGCGCGCCATTGCTGCCAGCGCTTCAGCGTATCCTCAAAGGCATCCTGAAGGCCCAGCATCCGCGTGCGAACCTGCTGGACGTTCGAAAGCATAATGATTCCGGTAAAGGCAAAAAGCGCATTGGCCACCCACAGTCCGATGAAGGGCGAAACTCGCCCCTGCATGGCAAAAGTTCGGCCAAACGCCATGAGGACGTAGTAGACAAAGAACAGCAGAAGGCTGAGCATGATCCCCACGGACTTGCCGCCCTTGCGCGTGGAGATTCCCAGCGGAATTCCCACCAGCGCCAGTACGATGGCCGCAGCGGGCAAGGCGAAACGGTAATTCAATTCCACCAGTGCAGCCTGGCGGTCCTTGGGTTCGTGAATGCGCTGCCACAGTTGGGCGAGGCTTAGATACGGCGGAGTGCTGTGCTCAGCTTCCGTCCCGCCTTGGTCGGTTTCGATGGGAATTTCCGTGTTGGCAAACGATGCCACGGAATATTCCTGAGGATGCTGCGGGTCGTACTCATGCGTTGTGCCCTGCTCGAGGTGAAGCACAAAACGGTTGCGGGAGGGTTCGTTGACAAGCATTCCGCTTTCCGCTAACGTTACCTTGATGCGGTTGCGCTGCGTCATGTCGGCAATAAAGACGCCGCGCCAATTAGCCCGCGACCCGGTCACGTCCTCCAGGTAGAGCAGCAGGTTGGGGAACTGCTCGATAAAGACGCGGGGCTGAATTTCATAGGGCGCCTGGCTGGCTCTCAGTCCTGTTTCCATGCGATTCATCATGCGCGCGGCCTGGGGGGCAAGGTAGAGGGCCATCCACAGGGTAATTGCCCAGCCGGTCACCGCCAGGAGCATCACCGGGCGCAAGAACCAGGCCATGCCGATTCCGGATGCCCGCGCCGCGATCACCTCGCCGTCTGCGGACATGCGGCTCAGCCCAATCAGCGTTCCCACCATCACCGCGAGTGGGACCGTCAGCATCAGAATGCTGGGCACCGGCAGCAGAAACAGCGTCGCCACATCCGCCATAGGAACGTTGTGGCGCACCACCAGCTCAAGAAGAGTGCTTAATTGCCGGATGAAGATGATGAACGTAAAGACCAACAAGCCCAGCAGGGAATGCGAGAAGATTTCCTTCAGGATGTAGCGGGTCAAAATCCGCATAGTATTAATGCTTTCATCCTAGCACATCGGGAGTTGATGTTCGAAGCTCGAAACGTGAAACTCGAAATGATTGCGCTCCTGAAA
>JASHTZ010000709.1 GCA_030040295.1 Terriglobia bacterium
TAAACCGCCGAGCCCGACCCACGGCTTGGACCAACGTCTTAGTCAGCATCTTTTTGTCCCGCATGAAATCAAAGTATGTTCATCCACGCGGAGCCTCTAAGATTCCAGATAAAGCTCCGCCCCTTGACTTACAATTAAGCTTGCCCAGTAAGCCGATCTATGATTCGCTCGAGTACTGACGCCTAACGCTGTGTCAATTCATGGTGTAGAGGCAGTTGAGCACAGGGAAGTTCCTTAAACCTCAACGACTCCACAATGCGCATCCGACGTCATTACGCCTTAGTCCAAACCGCTATCCCGCAAAGTATGCTTCCCAGATTTCTCCGCTCCATGGGCCGCACCGTCTGGCCACGGACCATACGCCATGGCACCCTAGCTTAGCGAATTAAAAAACCCTGACAATAGCCCGATGGTACAATCGGAATAGCACTAATGGACCGTGTCCGCTAGCACCTAGACGCTTTTTAGTTTCAATGGGTTACGTGCGCTTGGAGTCAGATGAGGGTCAGGCCAAGTCCAGGGTGGGTGCTATTCCTCTTTGATGAGCTGTTGGTTGATGGCAAATAGCACCAATTCCAAGCGGTTGGAAACCCCCAGCTTGTCAAAAATGTTGGTAAGGTGGTGTTTGGCAGTATGTTCGCTAATGCCCAGCTTTGTGGCGAGATCTTTATTGGTGTAGCCGGCGACGATCAGGGCAATAACCTGTAATTCGCGTGAGGTAAGCCCAAAATTTTTCTTGGCCTCTGAGGCGCGGTGCTGCGGCATCAATCGTCGCAGGGCTTGAATCAGATCTGAAACGCTCTCTTGGCCCACCCAAAATTGCTCTTCGTTCACACACCGGATACTTTTCAAAATAACCTGTATTGTGGAATCCTTCAAAACTATACCGCGCGCCCCTAATTGCAGTGCCTCGAGCACCTGCTCCTTCTCTATCGATGCGGTAAGCAGGATGGTTCGCGTAGGAATTCCGGACTGGCTTAAGACGCGAAGGGTCTCAAGCCCCGTGCCTTTGGGCATGGCAAGATCCAACAGCAGGATCCGGGGCTTGAATTGACGGACCAGCCGGAGGGTTTCTTCCCCATCGCAGGCTTCCGCCACGACACGAATCCCCTCCTCGGACTCAAGCAGTCTCCGTAAGCCGTCACGGAAAACCGGATGGTCGTCCGAAATTAAGACTTCAATTTGGGTATGTTGATCTTCCATTCGTGGTTAAGGGCAATAAGACTTCCAATTTGGCGCCGGAACCGGGGACGGACTCAATCATCAATTCCCCTCCGATCGACCGAACCCTCTCCTTAATGAGAATTGGACACTCGGGGACGTGTTCCAGTTCCGCGGACGAAAGGCGGCCAGTAAAGCCGAAACCGCGGCCGTCATCCTCCACTCTGAGTTTCCAGTGTTCATTTCCCCGGACAAACACTACTTGAACCTTGTGTGCTCCGCTGTGCTTTCGGATATTGGCCAGCGCTTCTTGCACGATTCGCACCAGTTCCGAACACACCCGCGGTGGAAGGGAGACTTCCTCGGCTTCGGAGACAAAGCTGGCTGAAATTCCCAGGTCGCGCCGAAACCTCTCAACCGTTCCCGCAATGCAGTCCAACAGGTGCGTGGGATCGACCTCCAGCGGCTTAACGCGGAGCATCTGCTCCCGAAAGTTTACGATTTCGTTGTGAATGACCTCTTGCAAGCGTTTCAAATCGCCGTTCGGAAAGGCAGCGTTTGCCGACCTCTCCTGGGCCCGCCGCAGGAGGTCAATTTGCATTTCCACTCCGATCAGTGATTGAACTACCCCATCGTGCAATTCCTGTGCCAGACGCAGCCGTTCCCGAGCTTGCGCCCGCGAGCGCAGACGGCTCACCAGGAATTTGTTGTAAATAACCGGTCCAACCTCGCGGATCAAGGAGGCAAGGAATCGGGAATTGCCCTTCGGGTCGCCACTCTTCCTGGGGTTGTAGACCGTTAACCGCCCAAACCACTTCTTCTCGAGCGAAAACGACGTGGCAAGAAGTGACCCAAAACCCCCAAAGGGCGTGTGCTGCTCGCTGACAATGCGCATGTCGTAGAGCTCGTCGTAATCCTGGTCAGGAGCAAAGAGGCTGGCCAGCACCGCGCGGAGTGGACTTTGCATTTCGATTTCCCGTTTGGCAGCGGCCTCAGCCTGAAGCCTCGGATCCCCCCCGAATCGCCGCAGCCCGAGCATCCGCCACATCCTCTCCGGCAACATTGTGAAATAAGCCTCGCGCTTAACCCCAGTCAGCGTCCAGGACTTGACTTCGTTGTTAGTCTGGTCGGGGCTCGGCCGAGTCGCTTCCCATAAAAATGCCTGCTCGGCTTTGATTTCCTGAGTTACCAGTCCTACTTGATCTGCATCAAAGTGCTCTCTCACAGATATCAGGATATTGCCGATATTGACGCGCAAACTCGGCTCGTGGAGTGCTTGCCGTACCAGCCGGGTGACGATGCCGGCCTCCGCATGCAATTTCTTCTCCCGATCCATCAAAAGCAATCCGAAAAGATAAGCCGAGAGCACCAGTAGGGCGATGATCGCATTTAAATAGCCGCCTCCCCCTGTCCAGTGGAGCATCCCCGCCGACCAGGAATAGGGCTCGATAGAGGCCAAAACCAAGACCATAATGCAGGCGCAGAGCGTTGGAAATGCTCCGGCAACTCCCCACCTGCTTGCCGCGGCAAGGAGCACGAAAAAGTAAAGTGGCAGGAACGGGCTGTGGACGCCGCCGCTCAGTAGAATAATTGACGAAGCGATGACGAGATCGGCCCCGTGAAAGCTCAGGCGCCAGATCAGGGTGATGGGCCTCCCCACCAGGACAACTCCGAGGTTCAAAATGGCGTAAGCGAAATAAGCGAAGACTAAAATCCGGGAAAGAGTGGGATGCTTGCCCAGAATGGCAGGATAAAGGTAGCTGGTAAGCAGGCAGGCAAAGGCGATTACAAGGCAGGCATGCGCAAGCAGATACTCCTGATCACGGGATCCTCGTTTCATCCCCGCTCCCCTGTCTTCGAGCAACATACCGTGCATGCTCATACTGGACCACTCGCCTTGTCCGTTGGGGTGACATACAGATAGCACTATCCCCCTTGGCTCGGGTGGGGAAACGTGCTTAGAAATGGCAAAACGAGGGGGTAGAGTTAACGCACCTCGCCGCGCTATCACATTCAAACTTCAGGAACATCCTAAGATTAACCTAAACCTGGAACCTCTTCAAGGAAAATATTTGGTATTATCAGTATAGAAATATGGCACTGGCACCCCACGTGTACCATATCCAAATGCCATCAACCTTGCAGCAAACGCTCCCTTGATTCTGTAAAGAGAAACCGCCCAGCGCTGTAGCGGCGCTCTATGAGCGTCGCATTTAAGGGCTTGTCCGTCATCTGACGGAGCAAGCCCCTGCGACGGTCAATAGACCGCCGCTACAGAATTTCAAACTGAGACACTACCATTAAAGGGCACAGTTGCAATGGAGTACCGAAATCTGATATTCATCACGCCCCGAGGGAGAAACCACATGGACCAATTGAAATATTTTGAGCACGCGGACCATTCACTGACGACCGCGCAGCCTGAGGCAAACGTGAGGCATTACTCGTGGGCGGCACTTTTCAAACTCATCATGCTGACGTGCGCGTTCACGATGGTCTCCGGCCCGCGCACATGGGCTCAGGTGAATGACATCTTTCACATCACCGGCGGCTCATTCGCCAGCCATGTGGAATATCATCAAATCGACTTGCCACCGGGGAAAGAGTACGTGCTGGCGGACATTGCGGGGCCTGCCAAAATCACCTACTTCTACTTTACCGACAATAGCTACAAGCACGCAACGGATGGTTCGGGTGCAATGTACGCGGGGCTGGTGCTGAAAGTATATTGGGATGACGCACCCGAGCCCAGCATTCGCGTGCCGCTTTGGGCTTTCTTCGGGGTCTTTGACCACAAAGCCATCGAATATCAGTCGCTGCCCATGCAGATCAACCACTACAATTTTATGTGCTATCTTCCCATGCCATTTTCGCGCCATGCGCGCTGGGTGCTGGCGAATGACGGCGACGAAGAATATATTCGTCCCGTGGCGTATGGCATTGATTACGAATCGGACCCCGCCTTCGCCAGTGAAAATAGCCGCCTTCATGCCGCCTGGAACCGCTCGAATCCAACCGACGGCATGCACACTTTGCTGGAAATCAAGGGCACCGGCCAATACATCGGCAATTTCCTCCAAGTGGACACCCGGTATCAAGGATGGTGGGGCGAAGGCGACACCATCTTCCACGTCGATGGAAATACCATGACCCACACTCCGGGGACTGAGGACGAATACGGCTCCTGCTGGGGATTCGAGCACACCTACTCGTATGTCTACAGCGGATACATTCAAATGGATGAAGGGCAAAACCGCATGTACCGATGGTATCTCGCCGATCCCGTGCGCTTTCAAAAATCCCTCAAGGTCGAAATCCAGAATCAGCGCTATAACGGCGGCAAACAGGTGTCCAGCCACGACGATTACACCAGCGTGGCATTCTGGTATCAGGAAGGCGCCCACGCCGCCCCGCCCCTGCCCGCCTATGCGGAAAGAATTGCCCCCAACCGCAGTGGGGATTACCCCAGGACCCCGCTAAAATAAGCCTGACTCGCTGCCTGCCGTCCTTTTGCCGTCCGTAACCTTTACTACATTTAAGGAGGCTGTAACGCAGTTTGCGTTGGAGCACTCCTTTCCATGAGCGCGGCTGACTATTCCACATTAGACCATATTTTGTTGTTCGATTTCATAGTGGTTTATGCCTTAGAGAGGGCAAAAATGTTCTTGACAAGACCACATGAGACGATTACGATAACCGCGATAGACCAACTCTTGAAAACTTGACTGAAACATTCTTGTGTCGCGGTTGAATGTTACAAATTAGGGCAATGTTCGCACTCCCCTCTCTCATGCAGCAATTCTCTGGTTTCTGCTTGCATTGCAGAGAGAGTCAGCCCTCATAGCCTGCTGAAGGTGCCGAGACGGCACCCCTATCGTTGCGTCGGAACTAGGGCACCAGTATTCCAAAGAGGGAGGGTTAAGCGTGCAAAAAACTCACAATCTCCGAAGATCACTCTGGGCAATTCTGACGGTCGTACTGCTCTCGGGTACGACGGCGCATGGGCAAATCATTACCAGCACAATCCTCGGCCACGTCAATGACAGTTCCGGGGCGGCAGTTCCCGGGGCTCAAGTCTCAGTCACGAACCAAGGCACTTCCATGGTCAGCAACACCGTGACCGATTCCTCAGGTTTCTACTCGGTCTCAGGCTTGGTGTTCGGCGTGTACACGGTCGAAGTCAATCAAAAAGGGTTCGAGGCCTCCCGGATCACCGGCATCCAGGTACAAACCACCCAAACCGCGCGCGCCGATGTCACGCTTAAGCTCGGCGCATCGCGCCAAGTGGTTACAGTGACTGGCCAGTCGGTTCCGATGGTGCACGCCGATACGATCACCGTGGGCACCACGTTCACCAACCAGCAACTCTCAGAATTGCCCCTCGCCAACGACGATATCGATGCGCTCGATAAGATCGTGCCGGGTTGGAATTTTGGGCAAAGCTTGTCGAATGGCCGGATCAATGGCGGCGCCTATTGGGGATCCATCAACTACACCGTGAACGGGGCTGAAAATAATGACCAGGTGAATGGCGGTCAGCCTTACGCCAACGGCGGCTACGCGGTCGCCCTGCCCCAACCCGAATCCTTTCAGGAATTCAAAGTCGAATCGATCAACACCAATGCCGAGTTTGCGCGCACGGCCACCGTCAGCATGGTGACCCGGTCCGGGTCCAACCAGTTCCACGGCGATGCGGAAGAACTGTATGCCGGTGCGGTGCTCAGCGCCAACTCCTTCACCAACGACTACACCGTCCCCACCGCCGGTGTCCCTTTTGTTCGCAAGCCTGGATACGCGCGCAATCAAATGGGGATCAATATAGGCGGTCCCATCAAGCGCGATCGCGCCTTTTTCTTTGTCAATTGGTCGGAGTTGCTCAGCCGCAGTTACACGACGGAAAACCTCGTCATACCCTCGCAGGCTATGGATCAAGGGAACTTTGGGGTCCTCTGCACAAGCCTCAGCAGCGGCACTGCCACATTCAATGGAAGCGGAGTTTGCAGTAGCAACGCTGGGCAACTCTACAATCCTGTGACCGGCCAACCCTTCGCATCAAACGTCATGCCCACATCGATGTTTGCCTCGCAAGTCAGCACTTTGCTGGGATTTCTCCCCGCTCCGAATATCAAGGTGACCAATGCGCTGGGCAACGACATCACCGGGCTGCCCAGCGGGGCAACGGACTTCACCTCGCAGAACCGCGCGGCGGATGACATCGGGGTCACCAACGACCGGTTGGACTTCAAACTCACCAACAAAGATCTTCTGTATGCCACTTACTGGCGCGCCGCAGCACCGGTCTACATCGAGGCGGAGCCCTATCCGCAAACCTACGGAGTGGTCATCTACCCGCCCACCAACACCGGCTATACGTTTACCGAAATCCATACTTTTGGCCCCACAGCGGTGAATGAAATTCGGTACTCGTGGTTCGACCGCGAGGTGGTGGAAACCGGTATCAACTTGGGTTTCAATCCCCAATCGCTCTTCCCTTCACTTCAGAACAGTTATAATCGCGGCTTACCGACCATGAGCATGACCGGCTACACGGGAATGTTCCACGACGTCGGCAATCTCCCGCACAGCCACAACCCGGCGATTCAGTTCACCGACAATTTTTCCAAGGTGCGCGGCCGGCACACCCTGAAATTCGGAATCGACGAACTCGGTACGAAGAGTTACGGCCGAGCGTCTCCGGGCTCGCTGGGGAGTTTCAGCTTCAACGGCGATTGGACGGCCGGAGACGGGTGGAAAAACGCCGGGGTTACGCCCTCGAATGGAAACACCTTTGCCGATTTCCTGTTGGGTGATGCCTCCTCGGACTCATACACGCCGCCCACCACCTTCGGGTCCGATCAGTATCGCCGGATTTGGTCGTTCTATGGTCAAGACACGTTTCAAGCGACCTCCCGCCTGACCTTCTATTATGGGCTTCGCTACGAGATCCAGATTCCCTGGTGGTTCCAGATCGATGCGGGAGAAGGACTTTCGACCTACTACAACCTGGCCACCAACCAAATCGCTCTGGCCAATAACTCCACCACGCTGGCATTCCCCCCCATCGATGCTGCGATGAATGAGTACAACGCCTACTTGCCGTATTTAACCACTACCGGGGCGCTCGGCCTTCCGATAAAGTGGATGGAAACGGATACGACCAATTTCGCCCCGCGATTCGGCTTCGCGTATCGCCCCTTCAAGGGCAGCAACAACACCGTAATCCGCGGCGGATATGGGGTCTACTATGACCAGCTTAACGACCCATGGTCCTCGATGGCAGGTAATCCGCCTTTCCTCGGCAACGCCTCACAGGGGCTCACGTTCAGCAGCGCTTTGACGGGTACCCCTCCGGCCACCGGCTATCAACCCGATCTCACGTTTGCCGATCCGTTTCCCGGCTCGGGAACTCTTTCTGCCGTCAGCGCGCACCCTACCATCAGTTATGTGCCGCGGAACGTTGTTCCTGCCGCCGATCAGCAGTGGAACCTGACCCTTGAACACCAATTCCCAGGACAATGGTTGGGCCAGGTCACCTATTTCGGTAGCCAAACCCATCACATCCTTTGGTGGGGGAGCAACATCGATATCCCCGCCACCATGACCGCCGGCACGGCGCTTCAAAATCAGCTCCCCGAAGAACCCTGGGCAGCCATTGACAGCTATCGCTCCGGTGGGAAATCGAATTTCGAAGAGCTTCAGATCCAGATGACCAAACGCTTCTCCTCGGGGCTGATGGTCCAATCGTATTACACCTGGGCACATAGCCTCGATAACGTGGAAGGAAGCAGCACGACCACGGAACCCGCCGAGTGGTTCAACCCCAACGCTGACTACGGCAACACAGTGTTCCAACGCCGGCAATCGTTCAACATCGCCTATTTGTACGCCCTGCCGTTTGGCAGGGGCCAACACTTCCTGTCCGGATCGAAGGGAGTTGTGAATGCGCTTGTGGGCGGTTGGGAATGGTCCGGTGACACGGTTTACGGTAGCGGAATGCCGTTTGACATCACCTTTGCCGTTCCCGCCGCCGATGTCGGTTGGTTTGGGCAGAATACTTCCCCCGCCGTAGCCAATCGCGCCAGCATAGTGCCAGGACAAGCCCTCTATTCCGGCCAGAACAAAAGCTCGCACGACATCAAGGACGGCGTCCCCTGGTACAACTACAATGCCTTTGCGGATCCCACACCTTACACCTTTGGCAACTCCGCTCGGAACGAACTCTTCGGGCCGGGGTGGGGTGACTGGGATATGGCCTTGCTGAAGAACTTCAATATGCCCTGGCGGGAAGGCATGAAATTGCAATTCCGCATCGAGACCTACAATACTTTCAACCATTTCAACCTCGGCAACCCGGGATCGATCAGCTCGGAATTCGGGTCCTACGTTCAAATTCCCGTTCCCGGAACTGCCATCACCACGCAACCCCTGATCACGAGTTGTTATCCGAACTGCACCTTTGGCGGGCCCTACGGCCAGGGGAATCGCTATATCCAGGTGGGCGCGCGATTGTTCTTCTAAGCTGATCGAGCCACCCGCCGAGGGGAAAAACCCCACGGCGTTAATTCCAACCTGAGCTTGCCCCGCGCCGCAAAGTGCGGGGCAGGCTCCCAACCAAAATCCCCAAAACTTACCTTCCCTTTGTCACGCGAGATCGGCCGTTTACAGTCCCCGCACCCCATGCCCCTTATCCCGTACCACTTCCTTCAGGGCTCACCCCAACTGAGGAACTCATGCAGGAATTAAAAAGTTCCGACGCCGTGGATGGTGTGCGGACTGTTGAAATACTCGATCCTCATACGATCGCTTGGCCCCGGCCGCCGGAACAAATCGAAAGGGTGTACGGTCCCGCAGCGGAGGCACGCGCACCGCCGTCTTGCCGCCGTAAGAAAGGCCGTAAAAGCCAATTCGGTCCGCGCCAACAAAGGGCCA
>JASHTZ010000710.1 GCA_030040295.1 Terriglobia bacterium
CGGCCGGCGGTTTGAGCTACATCCCTCATTCTTTCTCGTTCCAACCCTCATGCTCATTCCAGTCTAACACCTTGCGGTAACCTTCGGTGTGCCGGAGTTGGTTCCAGTCGCGGATATTACCTTCGGATTTATTGCCTCCCTGCGACTGGTAGAACCACCCCGCCTCCTGAGCCAGCGCCATGACTTCTCCGGAAACATAGAACTCGTGGTCTTCATAATGATAGGGCGTGGCGGGATGCTCGCGGGGATTGAAGATACGGTCCACGCGCACCTCGAGGCCGGGCGGGATGGCTCCCTCACGCACCAATTCTTGCAGCGCCTTCACTACAAAAAAGTTGTTCACAATGTGGTCGATATGGCCCTCGGCCGGAGGATGCACGGTGAAAATGACTTGCGGCTGAAACCTCTTGATGATTTCTTCGGTCGCCTCCTCCACGGCATCGCGCGCATAGGGCAGATTGGGCCGAAAGATGCCTTCGTAAGGTGCATGGTCCGTGGCGAGAAGCACGGCAAGGTAGGGGTCATTCGCGCTCGTGTGGTCGTACCAGATTTTGCCCGTTCCGCCGTCAGGCAATCCCAGGAAGAGAATATTTTCCGGCGGAACACCCAGGTGGCCCATGGCGGCGCGCGCTTCCTGCATGCGCACGGCGCCGAAATTCAGCGCCTCGGCCGGGCCGCACGAGCGTTCGAAGTAGCGGTCGCAGGAGCCTGCGTCGCCGCTGGTGTAGTACACGATGCGCACGGGAACTTGATTTTCCACGAGCGCGCGGATGAAGCCCATCTGTGTTCCATCATCATCTTCGTGAGCGCAGAAGATCAGCACCGATTGGGGCAGCGGGTTGACGCCCAGTTCGAGGTGGTTCGCCGCGATTTCATGCCCGGCGCTGTCCACGATTTCCACGGCGACCCGATAAATCCCGCTCGGCTCTGTGGGAAGAGTAAAGCTGGCTTCCTGTCTCAGCGTGGCACCGTGGGGAATCAGGTCCGTGTGGTCCACCAGGGTTTGATGGGTAAGCTCTTTGCCTTGCGGATCGAGCAACTGAGCTGCGACGGAAACTTGCTGCCACGCGGCGTCCGTGGGGTTCGAGAGCATAAACCGCACTTTGGCTTCCGCACCTGAGCGAAACATGGTGTGCTGGGTTTCAAATTGAATTGCCTCGGCACTATAGCCCTCCGGATGAAAATGCCGGTAGCTGGTGGTGTTCACCGACATCAAATCCGGATAGGTGTATTGCGCCGGATACGGCCGGGGCGACCGGACGCCCGGGGGGTTGATGAACACCAGCGGGCTGAGGGCGATGGCGTAAACATTCTTGCGAGCGTGGTCCCAAATTACCGCTGAGTATTGCCTTATGGCGGGCTGATCGACTTTTGGCGCTTCGATACAGCGGCTGGAACTGGCCCCCGCCACAAAATGCGGCTTGAGGGTCATGCCGTCCCCCACCGTAGTTATGCCCGTGCCCACTCGTTCGGTCTGCTGCACAATCCATGGCCAGTAGCGCTCTGAGAATTCCACTCGAAGTCCTGTGAATTCCCTGTCGCTGAGGTTTGAGAAACTCACGCTGCATCCGATGGAATCCCCCGAGGTGTAGTTTTCCTGCGGCAAAATGACGGAATCGATGCGAATCAATTGGCGATGAACTACAAAGGAGCAGAGGTTGGGAACCTCCGAGGAGATCTGATGCGACTTTGGGGTTTCGTCCCTCAGGTCGATTTCGTATCTTCCTGGGCGCGCATTGGCAGGAATCCGCCAAAGCAGGTGGTAGGTTTCCGGATGGCCTTTCCCCGTCTCCAGGGTCAAATTGTCCGCCACGGGGGCCGTCTCCCCGGCGAAGCGCACGGCGAGGCGATAGTGGACCTCCGGCTCAGTTTGTGGAGCCGGGGAAATGATCCGGAGCTGGACCGAATCACCGACATTGTAAGTGATGTGGTCAGTAACCGCTTGCAGGGCAGCCTGCGGCGGGCGCGCGCTGATCTTCAGGCTGGGCGTCCAGCTCAGCCAAGCCCCGGCCAGCAAGATGGCCAGCCAAATCGCCGGCGATTTTCCCGGGGCTGCGGATTTCGGCAGATTGTGTGTGATTTTCCCTCGCGCCATACGGTCACCCCCAAAGGTGTTGGGATTATAGAATCCCGGCAGGGGCGCGTCCAGCGATGCTTCGGGAAAATCGTTCGTGGCACGGGCATCCTGCCCGTGCTCATGGGCACGACCCGTCGCCCGAGGGCTTATGGGCCGCAGGACGATGCCCTTGCCACATCTGCCGGCGAAGCGCCCGCGCTATTGCAGGTTGACCTTCGCCAACGCTCAAATTTTGACTTATACTTTCCGCGATCCAGGAGAGGGGTGTGAAATGGCAAAGACGAAAGGAGCAGTTCAAGTGAGCCGCAGAAATTTTCTCGCAACCACGGGAAGTCTGATGGCGGCTGCGCCTGGAGTGGGCGGCGGAAGCGCGCATGCGCGGCAGGAATCTTCCGCTGCACCGGCTTCCGGGGCGCCCGCGCCGCTTCGCAAGATTCCCATCGGAGTGTTTGACTCCGCCCTCGCCAATCTCACTCTGGACGAAATGCTCGACAAGATTTCAGCGCTGGGGATTGAAGCCGTGGAGATCGGCGCCAAGGGCCTGCCCGGCTCGAAGCACTGTCCCACTCCCGAGCTTCTGGCCGATCCCGCCAAGGCCCGCGCGTGGAAGAAGAAATTCGAGGACCGCAACATTCGCGTGGGAGCGTTCAGCATCCACGGCAATCCCATTCATCCCGATCCCGCCATCGCCGCGCGCGACGACCAGTTTTTCCGCAACGGAGTTCTGCTGGCGGAGCTGCTGGAAGTCCCCGTGGTGGTGGGATTCTCCGGCTGCCCGGGCGGCTCGCCCACGGACAAGACGCCCAATTGGATCACCTACCGCTGGCCTCCGCAAATGGACGAAATGCTCAAGTACCAGTGGACTGAAAAGGTGATTCCCTATTGGAAGCAGGCGGCGGCGTTCGCTCGCCGGCACGGAATTCACAGGATTGCACTCGAGATGCACCCCAACTTTGTGGTTTACAATCCGCACACGCTCATCAAATTGCGCGAGGCGGCCGGTGAAGAAATCGGCGCGAACTGCGACTTGAGCCACCTGTTTTGGCAAGGGTGCAACGCCGTCGAAACCATTCGATTCCTTGGAAAGCACGGAGCGCTTTACCACGCCCACATGAAGGATACCGTGATCGTTCCGGAGCTTGCCGCGCAAACCGGTGTGCTGAATTTTTCCGAAAACCCCGCAAAGGCCACCGAAGGGTCCGTTTACTTCCGGGCCGTCGGTTACGGCCACGGCGCGCAAGAGTGGAAGGAAATCGTCAAGACCTACATGGAGCAGGACTACCAGGGAATCTTGAGCATCGAAAACGAAGACCCGATTATGACCGGCGAAGTGGGAGTCGAGCGCGCCGCGTACGTGTTGAAAAACGTTCGCGCGGAACTACTGGCAGAACTGTAGCGCGGGTGTCCCCGCCCGCGGCGGTTGTTGGTGAAGCCGGTAAGGTTGCCACCGCACAATTTGAGTTGAACACAAAACGCGGGTGGAGACCCCCGCGCTACACGGCCAACAGTCCTTTCTCGATGCAGGCAATGCGCGCATTGAGTTCCGAGTCTGCGACCGAAACTCGCTAGCCTGCCCTGGCCGGGATTATTCATGAATTTCCTGGAGTCATGGGGGAAAGAAGAAGGTTTCACGCAGAGGCCACGGAGTTCAAGCATAGAGAACATGGAGACGTCTCCGCGAACCTCTCTGTGCACTCCGTGACTCCCTGATGGAACGATTCCAACCGTAACAAACTCCGTGAACTCTGTGTGAAACGCTTTGCATTTGCTCTTCGCATGGTCATTGCATGAATAAACCGGGCTTGGGCTGGCGAGGGCTGTTTGTGCTGATTTACCAACTTGCCAATAATCTCTTTAAAAATCCTCCCCTCTAAGCTAGGCTGTAAGTAAGTGGAGGCCGCCATGTCCCTGATGAAAAAACGCATCTTGACGGAAAAGCAAAAGGCCGCGGCGCGGGCGAATGGAGGCAAGTCGAAAGGGGCCGCAACGTCTGCCGGGCGCGCGCGGATTCGCGACGCCAATCTGCGGCACGGGGTCTACTCGCAATCGGAGGAGGTCATCCTCTCGGGCTTGGGCGAAACACGGGAGGAATTCGAGAGGCTTCGGCAAGGCATCCGCGAGGAGTTTCCGCTGGCCAGTCATTCCCATCCACAATGGGCTGAAGATCTGACTTTGGCGATGTGGCGACTCCAGCGGTTCGAGCGCCGGCAGGAGGAAGTGGAAATCCAGCAGGCGCTCGAAATACATAATAATGAGAAGTGGAGCATAAGCCCCGCCACGGTTCTGGATTCGATGAGCGCCGAACAGTGCGCCCAACGCGAAGTGATTCGTATTACCGAGCTGCTTCTCGAAGCTGAGAAACGTCTATTGGGGGGATTACCCCAGAAGTTGTTGAAAACACAGGAGACGAGGTGAAAGGTTGAGCGTGGAAAGCGGGAGTAAATGAACATTTGGTGCGGAGAATTGGCGATCAAGATTCCCCGGCCTTCACGCGTCCCTACACTTCGGCCACCTTCAGCCAAATTCTCTCCATTAGGGGGATTACCCCAGAAAGTGTTGAAAAAAAAGGATCGAATTTTCCACGATCAGACAGTTAATACGCGATATTCGGCGACGAAGAAGCCCATTTTCGATTTTGGGAAGGCCGATGGTTATGTTCATTCTTCTACAGAAACTGCGGGCAGAGGCGCGGCAATTTGCTAGAATGAAATTTCGAGGTATATCGACGTGGCGGAGGAATTGGAAATGTCAAATCGACGAGATTTCATGCAGAAGGCTTTGAGCGGATCGGCGGCGCTGGCGGCTTACGGACTTCTCCCTTCCAGCCGCGTTTTGGGGGCGAATGACCGCATTCGCATCGGCCTGATTGGCGCGGGCGGGCGCGGAACACAGATCTTCAAGGCGGCGCTCCAATGCCCCAACGTGGAGGGCGTGGCCGTGGCCGACGTTTACACGCGCCGCCTCGACGAAATAAAGGCCAAGGTTCCGAACCTTACCACTTACTCCGACTTCCGGAAACTTCTGGACGATAAGAGCATTGACGCGGTGCTGATCGCCACGCCGCAGCACATGCACGCGCTGAACTTTGTTCCGGCCATTCAGGCGGGCAAAGACGTTTACCAGGAAAAGACCATGGCGTTCAATCCCGATCACGCCAAGCGCATGCGCAAGGCATTCCAAGGGTCGGGGCGCGTGGTGCAGGTGGGAATTCAAGGAACCAGCTCCTCCGCCGTCGGGCAAGCGCGCGAATACTTGAACGCGGACCACGTTGGCGACCTCACGCAGCTTCACACCTTCCACTACCGTAACGCTCCCTACGGCGGCTGGAAGCGCGCCATCCCCTCCGATTGCAACCCGCAGCACGTGGATTGGAAAGCGTTCGAGGGTGAGGCGAAACAATACCCCTTTGACCCCAATCGTTTCATCAACTGGCGATTCTTCTGGGATTACTCCGGCGGAAACGTCTTCGAAAACATGGTGCACCAGGTGGGGCTGTGGTTCAAACTTCTGGATCTGAAAATTCCTCCGCACGTCACCATGGTAGGCGCCAACTACCTGTCACCGGAGATGCAAGTGCCCGACACGATGAACGTGTCCATGATCCAGCAGGAAAAAGTTCTGTTTACCTGGAACTCGATGTTCGGGAACAACCTGATGGGCGCGGGATACGACGAGGCGCTGGGCACGAAGGGAACGATTCTGCGCGACGAGAAATTTAACGTGCGCTTTGTTCCGCAGGAGAAGAGGTTCACGGAGCCCGCGATTGGCACGGAACCCGGCCATGCGCCGGACATCGTGGGCGGCGGTGACATCACGGATCAGCACATGCAGAACTTCTTTGATTGCGTGCGCAGCCGCAAGGAACCCAATTGCCCGTTCGACCTGGGTTTCCGTTCGGCGATCGCCTGCCGGATGGCGGTGGAGTCCTACCGCCAGAACCGAACAGTGAGATGGGACGCGGAAAAGGAAGAGATCGTGTAGCGACAGGGTGGAGTTCTCGCATCAGACGAATCCGCCGAAGAATGTTGACGCAATTTTCCGCTCGTGGTAACCTTGCTTTTGCTTAACCAATGAAGACGAATCTCCATTCCGCGAGGAACAACGCCCAGGCGCAGATGTGTTGTTGTATGCCTTCCGCCGGCGGTGTCTTGTCCTCAGGGAATAGGGATTCGTAAGACTCATTCCAATACATTAAGACCTGAGACGCCCGCTGACGTTAGCAACCGCAGCGGGCGTTTTTGCTTTTACGGCAACCTGGCAAAGTGAAGAGCAAGCTGCATCGCAGGGGCACTTGGATCGGAAAGACGGGCAGCACCTGAATGTTGATCACACTCATAGGATTCATCACCGGAACGCTGATCGGATTGACGGGCACGGGCGGCGGTGTGCTCCTTACACCCCTTCTCATGGTGCTCACGCCTTATCCTGCCGTCACCCTGATCGGAACGGATATCGTCAACGGCGCATTCACCAAACTGCTCGGCGTTTTTGAACATCGCCGGGTGGGACAGGTGCGCTGGCGGCTCGCCACCTACCTGATTGTGGGAACGGCGCCCGGCACAGTGGGTGGGATGGTGATGTTGGGCTTCCTGAAGTCCAAGTTGCCGGGCGGCGAGCTTGACCATTTCCTTCGATTGGCGCTGGGCGTCACGCTGTTCTTCGTAGCCATCCTCCTGCCGTTCGTTCGAATGGGAAAGGCAAGACCTCCCGGGACGTGGGCGGACGCGCCCGCGGGGAGCGCGCGCCTGAAGTTGATTGCGGCAGGCGCGCTGGTGGGATTCCTCGTGGCGCTCACTTCCATCGGCAGTGGGAGTTTGCTGATGATCTTTTTGCTGCTCCTCACTCCCTACCCGCTCGGCGAGCTGGTGGGAACCGACATTCTGTACGGGCTCGCGACCATGGCGCTGGCCGGGTCGATGCACGTATGGATGGGCCACTTCGATTCCGGCCTCTTCCTGCGCGTGGTGGTGGGCTCACTGCCTGGAGTGGTTTTGGGAAGCCGGCTGACGCGCATCATTCCGGAGCGTTATTTCAGTTGGCTGTTTGCAATTCTGTATTTCACCCTGGGAGCACGCTTGATGATGGGCTGACCTTGGTAAGAACCGGTAAGGAGTCAGGAATCTCTGATTTCCAGTTTCGAGATCGACCCGGGTCTCAGGCTTCTGTCAAATCATATACGAAAAGGAAAACACAATGGTGCCACTTGAGGTTGCAGATTTAGCCGAACTTGCCGAGACGTATTCCCAACGGCATCCGAGGGAAATTCTCGCTTTGGCTTTTGAAATGTTTTCTCCCAACGTCGCAATCAGCTTCAGCGGCGCGGAAGATGTGGTGCTGGTCGATATGGCCTCGAAACTGGGAGGCAAGTTCCGAGTCTTTTCGCTGGACACAGGGCGGCTTCACCCGGAAACGCTGCGCTTTATCGACCAGGTTCGCGAGCGATACCAGACGCCGATGGAAGTATTCTTCCCTCAACCCGAAGCGGTGGAAAAACTGGTCCGAGAGAAGGGTCTATTTTCTTTCTACCGGGAAGGTCACCAGGAATGTTGCGGCGTCCGCAAGGTGGAGCCGCTGCGGCGCGCACTTAACCAACTCAGCGCGTGGGTCACGGGCCAACGCCGCGACCAGAGCCCCTCAACTCGCGCGGCCGTGCCGGTGGTGCAGGCTGATCCCACTTTCTCCTCGAAGGGGAATCAACTGGTGAAATTCAATCCTCTGGCCAACTGGAGTTCCAAGCAGGTTTGGGATTACATTCGCGAAAATGAAGTTCCTTTCAACCCGTTGCACGCCCGCGGCTTTGTCTCCATCGGATGCGAGCCTTGCACGCGTGCCGTTCT
>JASHTZ010000711.1 GCA_030040295.1 Terriglobia bacterium
GAATTCTGGGAGTCGCTGAATTACGCCTGCGGGCGGCGGCTTCCTGTCCTTTACGTCGTGCAGGACAACGGCTACGCGATTTCGGTTCCCGTGGATGTGCAAACGGCAGGAGGAAAAATTTCCGGGCTGGTGCGCAGCTTCCCGCACCTGCTTACCCTGGAATGCGACGGAACGGACCTCGCCGAAAGCTATGAAGCGGCCCGGAAAGCTGTGGAACACACGCGGAAGCGGCTGGGGCCTGCCCTGATTCACGCCCACGTCATCCGCCCGTATTCTCATTCCCTGTCGGACGACGAACGGTTCTATAAGCCGGAGGAGTTGCGCCACGAGGAAGCCGGGCGCGACCCGATCGCGCGGATGGCGCATCTTCTGCTGGAAGAAAAGATCGTTACAGAAAAGGATTTGAAGGAACTGGGCGCGTCCGTCGACCACGAGATTCGCCACGCCGCTGACCTGGCGCTTGCCGCACCAGTGGCTCCTCCGGAATCGGTTTTCCAATATGTTTATTCGCCCACCGTTGACCCCACTTCCGAGCACTTCGATCATCCGCCCAAATTCCATGGCGAGCCCAAGACCATGGTGGACCTCATCAACGCCTGCCTGAAGGATGAGATGACTCGCGATCCGCGTGTGGTGGTTTTCGGCGAGGATGTTGCCGATTGCAGCCATGAGGCGGACTTGTCCAAGGTGAAGGGCAAGGGCGGAGTCTTCAAAGTAACGCACGGTTTGCAGCGGCACTTTGGCAGCACGCGCTGCTTCAACTCCACCTTGGCGGAAGCGTCCATCGTGGGCCGGGCCGTAGGTATGGCCACGCGCGGCCTGAAGCCCGTTGTGGAGATTCAATTCTTTGACTACATCTGGCCGGCGATGATGCAAATCCGCGACGAGCTCAGCATGCTGCGCTGGCGCTCCAACAACGCCTTTTCCTGCCCCGTGATCATTCGTGTGCCCATCGGCGGATACCTCGCCGGCGGCGCGGTTTATCACAGCCAGTCGGGAGAATCGATTTTCACGCACCTGCCGGGGCTGCGCGTGGTGATGCCCTCCACCGCGCTCGATGCCAACGGCCTGCTGCGCACGGCCATCCGCTGCGACGACCCCGTGCTGTTTCTCGAACCCAAGCACCTCTATCGCCAGACGCACAATCGCTCGCCTTATCCCGGTCCCGACTACATGATTCCCTTCGGCAAAGCCAAGCTGGTTCGCGAAGGCACGTCGCTGACCATTGTTACCTACGGTTCGCTGGTCGTTCGCGCCCTGAAGGCCGCAAAAACTTTGGAGCAGGAGGGCATTCAGCCGGAGATTCTGGATTTGCGCTCACTCAGTCCTTACGATTGGGATTTGATTGCCGCCTCGGTGAAGAAGACCAACCGCGTCCTGGTTCTTCACGAAGACAGTATTTCCTGGGGATACGGCGCAGAGATCGCCGCGCGCATTGCCGATGAGCTTTTCGCCTGCCTCGATGCCCCCGTCCGGCGCCTGGCGGGCAAGGACGTCCTGATTCCCTACCATCCTACCCACGAAGACGTTGTTCTGCCCCAGCCCGCCGATGTTGAGAAGGCGGCAAGGGCGCTGGCGCAGTATTGAAGCTAACATCTTCGTTGTTGCATCTGACCGATACCGTTTGAATGTCCGCTGGTGCTGTCGTAAGATTCGAGGCCGCACGATCGAACTACTTGAGCAAGGAGGGCACGATGGATAACGGGCAAGGAAAAGTTGTCGAGGCGCAGGCTTTTATTCTAAGGGATGCGGATGGGAATATTTCAGCTCGGTTGGGGACCCAACCGGGTGGGGGGCCATTCCTTGTGCTCTTCGGCGCTGGCGAACCTCGCGTCATTCTAGAAGTTGATCACAATGGGTCGCGTGCCATGCTTGCAAATCGGCACGGGAAGCCTATTGCTGTATTGGAGTGCAATGACGGCTCCGCAGGCCTTCGGATCCTCGCGGGGCAAACCAATAGCCTAGCGGAGGTCAGCGTCTCCGATTCAGGGCCAGAGGTCACCTTGTGGGATACGAACGGCAAGTATATGGTTTCAGTTCGTGCGACCGCAGTTGGCCCGGAGGTCTCGACAACTTTCGAGCCCGAAAGCAAGTTTGGACCCGAGATGCCATCTCTGTCGAGATTCATCCAATGACTTGTTTTCCGGGCACAATCGCGACCTGTTCCATTGTCTCATCGGAGGGAAAGGCCCCGGGAACGCTTCTTTCCCCACTTTTGATGAGTTGTGTCGCGCGTGCCCCTGAATAATTCTGCGCCGCTGGCGAAACAGAATGTCGACATCAAAGAACATATCGATAGAGGACTCTCTTGCACGAATCGCGAAGATTGTGGAGGAACATCTTCAGAAATTCCCAGTGAAGGAAAGAAAAGAGAGATTCAACGCTTTCCGCGAGGACGCTGCTCGTATTCTCGAGCGACATTCCAAAACTCGCTCAAGGCTTCGCAAAGTCTAGGGCTCCCGCCCTGAAATCCCAATTTGGATACCAAGCGGGTAGCCACGGCATGCCTTTTATGCCGTGGGTTCTTCAAAAGCAACGCCCACGGCACAAAGATCGTGCCGTGGCTACCGACTCGGGCTCTCGCGCAGTGCTCACCCGCGCCGAAACCCTTCAGCCGATTCCCAGCTCGTCAATCTTTTCCAGTGGCGTGCCGCACTTGCGGCAGATGACGGCTCCGCAATCGCCGCACACCAGCGGGTCGATAACTTCGGCTTTGCATACGGGGCAATAGAGGGCGTCGTGATCGGTTTGGGTGCGCTCGGTGTGGGAAATATCAGCCATAAACCTATTGTATCTCCACCGGCATCAGGCGTCGCCGAGCAGGGGCTTAAGAAACTCCTGCAATGCTTGCTGAACTTCATCGAGCCTTTCGGTAAAGAAGTGGTCCACGCCTTCAACCCAGTGGATCTGTTTCGGCTCGGGGAGCTTCGCGAAAAGCTCCTCGACCTGTTTGCGCGGGCCGAACTGGTCACACGTGGCCTGCACGATCAGCTTGGGTTTGCGAACATCCTTGAGAAAACCGAAGTCACTGGTGCTGGTGGGAACTCCCAGGCCAATCAGCGTGGAGACGCGCGCATCGGACGCACCCACGGCCAGGCCCACCCACGAACCAAAGGAGAAACCCATCAGGCACACCGGCAAATTCGGAAAACGCGCAGCGAGATGGTCGAGTGCCACCCGCACATCGTCGCGTTCGCCCACGCCTCCGTCAAAAGTTCCGGCACTTTTCCCGGTGCCGCGGAAATTGAATCGCAAGGTGGGCAGCCCCAGGCCAATCGCCGCTTTGGCCGCTCGATACACCACCTTATTGTGCATCGTGCCGCCGTAAACAGGGTGGGGATGGCAAACCAGCGCCGCGAGCCGGGGCGTTTCGTGCGGATCCCATTCCAGCAACGCTTCCAGC
>JASHTZ010000712.1 GCA_030040295.1 Terriglobia bacterium
CCGGAGGGGAAGCCCTCGGGGTTGCCCAGGGAGAAATCATCCACGCGAATGGCCACTTGGGGGAAGATGGAAAGGTCCAGCCGGCCGATTTGCGTGGGCTTGCCGGTGGCCTTCTGGATTTGCGCTGCAACCTGCGGCCGGTAGCGGTCGACATTGACGACTATTGGGATGATGATCGCGAGTCCGAGGACCATCACCGCCGGTACAATAACGGCGATGAGCGCAATTTTTTTCCCCTTGGACATCGAACATCCTCCCGGGAGGTTGGATGAAAAAAAACGGGTCGCCGATTTCTGATCCGTGACGGCGGGCCGGCGCGAAATCCAGTGTCGAGATATTACACCATTTTGTCTTTAGGGATTTCCTAAGGAGCCTGGAGAGTTCTTGGGCGGCTCAGAAGCGGGTTTGGCGGGCTGGGGAGCGGGCTTCGCCGGCGGCGGGACACGCGTAAACTTGACGCTGAAATAGTCGAAGAAGCCTTTTCCCGGAGGAGCAGCCTGCACAGTCTCGCTGAACTCGTCGGGGCCGGTTCGCGCCCAGACCCTGCGAAATAGCCAGCCGGGCGCGGTAAAATCTCCACCTTCCGGGTTCAGTCGCCACTCCGCCCCATCCGTTGTCAACCGGTAGCGTGTGATGAACCCGTGGCTGGTAAAAATCCTGAGGATGAAGCCGGCGCCGTCGGCGGCGCCGCTGAGGATTCCCATCCACGATTCTTCCATGGCCGGGACGCTGGAGGTGGCGGCGAGCGAAATCTCCTCGTGAAAGACAATGAAATGCTTTTCCAGGTCGTAATTGATCGAAAGTTTCATTTCGCCGGGCGGACTATTGGGAATCGTCTTGCCTGTCCACTGGCCCACCATCCAATCGAGGGCGGAGAAATCCGGCGGAGCCGGCGTTTGAATTTGATATTGCACCGGGGGTTTCTGCTTGGCGGCTGAGGCGGTGGCGGCAAGCGCGCAGAGGGTGGCGAAAATCAATGCGCGCGCACACACTCCCTTGCCGGAACTTCGATGATGAGGTGTCGGCACAATTGAATTGATGATGGATTCCTCCTGAGGGTTTGTGGAATTCGGATTGGCCCGGCGCAGCAGGAGGCTGGACCCTACGGCGAAAATGACTTCTGGCGAAAGCAGCCTCCCACAGACCGCGCACCCATGCCGGGGCCGGCCTTGCGGTGCATCACACCACAGCTTCCGGCGGAGCCAAGCCTTTTTCCTTCAGCAGTCGCAGGGCAAGGCTCAGCATGTCCGTGGTGGTGATAATTCCTTTCAGCTCGCCGCTTTCTACAACCGGCAGGCAACCGATGCGGTGGTCGTAAAGCATCTGGCAGGCTTCATAAACGGTCTTGCTCGGCTCGATGGTCACCGGATTGCGGCGCATGATTTTCGAGAGCGGAGTGGTTTCCATTAACCGATTATACTCCTCCGGCGGAATTCCCGAGAGGATGGACGGCGTATAGTGCTTGACGTCCCTCTCCGTGACGATTCCCACGAGCTCCGACCCGCTCATGATGGGAATATGACGGAAGCCGCCGCGGGCAAGGATCAAGGTGGCGTCCAGCAGCGCCTCATCCTCGCGAAGCGTGATGATGTCGGTGGTCATGATGTCGCGCACGAACATGGGAATTTCCTTTTGCGCGGGAGAATTGTCCATCTCCTCTTCACCTATTTGCAGAGGAGGCCTGCCCCCTGTCGGACCACTTGTCCTCCGGGAAGGTGATTTCCCAAAAACCCGGCGGATCGAGGATTTCAAATCCGATTTCGAATGCCAGTTCCTTTACGCCCGCCGTTTCCCAAACCACGCGGCCGCGCGTGAATCGCTGTTTGTCGCGCATGCGAATGTGCAGGTTTGTTCCCTTCGGGAAACTCTTGCGGCTGCGGACCATTCCGCCATGCAGGCTGACCACCAGCGTTTCCACCGGCTCCCATTCGGCCGTGGGCGGAGCGTTGATGGGGCTGATATAAAGCGGAACGCGCATAACGATGCGGAGGCTGCGTCGCCGGACTTTTCGACCTGTGGAAACACCGTCCATCCGTGCCACCCGAAGCCGTCGTCTTTCCAAGAATTTGCGCCAGTTTTCTCACGACATCATAGCACAAGCCCGAGGTCATGCAAGAGTACCAGAGTCCTATTGCGCCCGCGCCCGATGCAGGACCGATGGGGCGGTGTTCTGCCGGAAAAAGGGGGGCTGGTCTTTAGCCCGGATTATTCATGGGTTTCTTGTAGCGATCGTGGTGGAAAAGAGTTTCTCACAGAGTCCGCCGAGTCAAGGCACAGAGGGCACGGAGAGAACCCGGAGAACTTCTCTGTGCCCTCTGCGAGCCAACGGTTCGGTGATTCCGCCGGCGAACGACTCCGTGAGCTCTGTGTGAACCTCACTTCGGTCTTTTTTGTTCTCTCGTTTTCGTGAATAATCCGGGCTAGCACTCAGCCCGCAAGCGCCCTCTTCAATTCCTCCAGTTCCGGCTCAGCGGGGCCGAGGGGCAACGTGATTTTACATCGCTGCACAACGGAACGGCAGAGCGCCATCATGATTTCGAGGTCTTTATAGGCGTTCTCCCCATTGCAGGGGTGCACCTGCTTTGCGTCATCAAGCCAGTCAGCAATTTCTTGCACGTAGGGCGGCATGTCATGCTCATAATTCATGTCACCGGGTCCGGAAGAGGATCCGCCACGTGATACGGCGCGCCAGCCCGCGCCCGTCAGCACCTCGGCAAAGCCTTCGCTGCCTTGTGCTCCGATGCGGCACTTGCGCCACCACTGATTGACCTCCGGAACGTCTGGCGCACCATCACCCGACTCCACGATGCCGCGCACGCCGTTCGAAAACTGAATCATCCCGCCGATGTAATCGGGCGAGGGGTGGTTGTCGTTGAATTTCGATTTCCCGTGCGCCTGCCCGACCACCCACTCGGCTTCGGAATAATCATTGAACCAGCGCGTGTAATCGATTAAGTGCGAGAGCATGTGCGTCATCCAGCCGGTGGCGGTGCCGTAAACGGTGTGCACGCGGCCAAGCGCGCCGCTCCCGATGATTTCTCTGACCTTCCGATAATGCTCCCCGTAACGGTGCTGATGGCTCACCACAGTTTTGATTCCCGCCGCGCGCGTAAGCTGCCTCATCTCCATCGCTTCGCGGGTAGAAAGCGCCATGGGCTTTTCATATGCGATCAGCTTTACGCCTGCCTCAACACCCGCGCGAATCAAAGGCAGGCGCACGTCAGGCGGCGTGCAAAAGCAGAAGATGTCGGGCCGAGTTTTCCTGAGGAGCGCAACGGCGTCCGCGCTGGTTCCGCTGACTCCAAATTTCTTGGCTGCGGCCTCGCGGCGGGCCGAATCGCGGCTGCAAAGTCCTACCAGCTTGAAACGGTTGTTCTTTTGAAAGGCGTCGGCATGATGCGTGCCACGCTTGCCCATGCCGGCGACCACCACAGAGTAGGTTTGTCCAGTGGCCATGATTTCTTACCGCTGAGCCCCTTGCCCCTTGGCCTTTGTCCCGCGCCCCTGGTTCTCCCTGTCCCACGCGACCACGGCGTCGATAACCGTCTGCAATTCTTCGCCTGTCAATTCCGGGAACATGGGGAGTGAAAGCACGCGCGCCGCCGAGACTTCGGCATTTTTCAGGGAGCCCGCGATTCGCGCGCCCCTGCCCCAGGGAAATCCTTCCTGCTGGTGAATGGCAATGGGGTAGTGCGTGAGCGCGATGATGTCCCGCAGCTTCAGGTATTCCTGGAGAAGGTCGCGGCCCTCGGTCTCGACGGCATAGAGATGATAAATGTGACGATAGCCCGCCAGGGCCGTAGGCAGTTTCAACGACGTACCCTTCAGCCCCTCATCGTATTTCCCGGCAAAGCTGCGGCGCCGGTCATTCCAGTTGTCGAGCTGCCGCAGTTTCACGCTCAGCACGGCAGCGTGCAAATCATCCAGGCGGCTGTTGTATCCCATACTGTGAATCGAGCGCTTTGCCGAGCCGTGATTGCGCAATCTGAGCACCGCCTCGGCAATGTCCGCGCGGTTTGTCACCACGGCGCCGCCATCACCGAAGCAGCCGAGATTTTTCTGAATGATGAAGCTAGTGCACATGGCGTCGGAAAGTTCGCCCAGGCGGAAGTCCGGCCCGCGCGCTCCCAGCGCCTGCGCGTTGTCCTCAATCACGAAGAGCTTGTGCTTCCTGGCAACCTCCGCCACGGCGCGCATCTCCGCCGGCTGGCCATAAAGGTGCACGGGCACGATGGCTTTGGTTTTGGAGGTGATTGCCGCTTCGATCAGACTCACGTCGATGTTGCAGGTGCGAGGATCGCAGTCCACGAACACCGCCGTGGCGCCGGCGATCCAAATTGCCTCGGCGGTGGCGAAAAAAGTATTGGAAGTGGTGATGACTTCATCGCCAGGGCCGATTCCCAGCGCCATCATCACCAGCCAGAGCGCGTCGGTGCCCGAGTTTACGCCCACCGCCTGCTTCGCGTGGCAGTAGGCCGCAAGATCCTGCTCGAATTGCTTGACCTTGGGCCCCATCACATAGCTTCCGCTTTCCAAGACTTCGTGAATTGCCGAGTCGATTTCACTCTTCAAATTGTGGTACTGCCTGACATGGCCATAAAAACTCACTTTCACGGACGACATAAGACCCTCCCGGAACTTCCTGGTCACATGATTGGTTATAGCACGAAAGCCCGGACGTTCTGGCCGCGATTTAGGGAGTTGGCCGCCTCCGAACATTTTGGATCGCATAACCGTATTTGACCTCGCGACGTCACGCCAAAGCGTTCATCGCAAAACAACAAATCTCCTGCGATGTTTTTGACAGTGGCGTCCCGCTGTGTGAAGATATCGCCGGAGAATCGTATGGCGAAAAATCGCGGACCACGAATCATCGTCGCTCTCATTCTGTTTGTTCTGGTTTTCCTGCCGCTTCTGACCAACGGCGTGGGTATGCTGGTGGACTGGCTGTGGTTCAACCAGGAAGGCTATCGTGTCATCTACCTCACCATTTTGAAAGCCCAAATTGACTTGAGCGGAATCGCCGGCATCGGCTTTCTCGCGATCGTGGGGGCCAACCTTTTCTTCGCCCATACGCTGTCGCAGCGGCAGGGATTTCGCGTTTACGGTGAATTCATCGAATTTCAGCCTCTGGAAAAATTCGGCGTGCTCTTCCGGTGGTTGATCTGGGGCGGAGTTCTTTTTGCCGGTTACATCGTGAGCGAATGGGGAATGGGGCATTGGCTCATTTATCTTCGCGCCCGGCAGGTGCCGTGGATGGGCGTGGCCGACCCGCTCTTCGGCCGCGATCTGGGGTTTTTTCTATTTCAGTTGCCCTACACGTGGTTCCTCTATCACCTGGCGCTCATTATCGTCGTTTGCTGCCTGCTGAGCGCCACGTTTCTTTATCTGGTGGAAGGTGGAGTGTGGATAACTCCGCGTGGGCCGGTGATTGCCCGTGCGGCGCGCGCGCATTTAATGGCCCTGGGGGGGATTCTCTTCCTGCTCATCGCCTATCGCATCCGCCTGGCAATGTACGACCTGCTCTATTCGCCGCGGGGAATGGTTTTCGGCGCGGGATACACCGATATTCACGCCACCTGGCCTGTGCTCCGGATTCTCTTGGTGCTTTCCGTCGTGACGGCCGGACTCTTCTTCTGGCGTGCCGGCGGGGGAGATTATCGTACGCCTCTGTTCGGAATTGGGGCGCTCCTGGTGGTAGGAGTTCTCGGCGGTTCGATTTACCCGGAAATTATTCAGCAGGTCATCGTCAAGCCCAACGAGATCGATAAAGAGCGGCCCTACATCGCCAGTTCCATCGAATTCACCCGCAAGGCTTATGCCCTTGACCGGTTTGAGGAGCGCAGTTTTTCCGCCATGGAAGACCTGACGCAGGACGATATTCGCCAGAACGACGCCACCTTTCGCAACGTCCGCCTCTGGGACCACAATCCCTTGCTCACCACCTTCGCGCAATTGCAGGAAATCCGCACCTACTACGATTTCGTGCACATTGACAATGATCGCTATTGGATCAACGGTGTTTATCGCCAGGTCTCGCTCTCACCGCGCGAATTGAATCCGGAAAGCCTTCCCGTGCGGAATTGGATCAATGAGAACCTCACCTACACGCACGGCTACGGCCTGTGCCTGGGGCCGGTGAATGAATCCACCAGTGAAGGTTTGCCGGTGTTTTTCATCAAGGATATTCCCCCCGTGTCGAGCGTTTCGCTGAAGGTTACGCGGCCGGAAATTTATTATGGCGAGCTGGGCGGCGACTATTGCTTCGTCAAGACGCACACGCCGGAATTCGACTACCCGCGCGGCGACCAGGATGTTTACACCGATTACTCCGGCACAGGCGGCATCCCCGTCAACGGCTTCTGGCGCAGGCTGCTGTTTTCGCTCGCCTTCGGTGAAAAAAACATTCTGTTTTCCTCGGAAATTCTGCCCGAAAGCCGCCTGATGATTTATCGCCGCGTGCTGGACCGCGCCCATCGTTTGACGCCATTCGTTTATTATGACCACGATCCCTACATGGTCATCTCTGACAGCGGGGCGCTTTACTGGATGCTCGACGGTTATACGCTTTCGACGAGGTATCCCTATTCGGAGCCCGCACCCGATGGGGAGAATTACATTCGCAACTCGGTCAAAGCGACGATTGATGCCTACACCGGCGAGGTGAAATTCTACATCAGCGACCCCGAAGATCCGTTCATTCAAACCTACGCGCGCCTGTTCCCCGGCGTCTTCCACCCGCTGGACGAAATGCCCAAGGATCTACGCGCCCACATCCGCTATCCCGAAGACTTCTTCTCCATCCAGGCAAGCATGTATGCGGTGTTCCACATGACGGACCCGCGCGTGTTCTTCAATAAAGAAGACTTGTGGCGTGTGGCCCAGAGCGCGGCGGGCGGACCGGGCTCCACGATGGCCCCCTACTATACGATCATGAAGCTCGCGGAAGTCGGGAAGCGCGAGGAATTTATCCTCATGTCGGCTTTTACTCCCGCGCGCAAGGACAACATGATCGCCTGGTTAGCGGCGCGCTGCGATGATCCGAATTACGGCAAGGTGCTGGTGTTCACGTTCCCGAAGCAGAAGCTCATTTACGGTCCGCAGCAGATTGAATCGCGCATCGATCAGGACCCGACAATTTCGCAACAACTGACCTTGTGGGGGACGGGGGGCTCAAAGGTAATTCGCGGCACGCTGCTGGTAACGCCGGTGCTGAATTCCGTGCTCTACGTGGAGCCCTTGTACCTTGCCGCGCAGTCCGGGGGCGCTTTGCCGCAATTGCAGCGTGTCATCGTGGCCTATTCGGACCACGTGGTGATGGAGTCGAGCCTGGACGCCGCGCTGACCAAGATTTTCGGCGGCAATATCACCACGGCCCCCGTCCAGCTCATAGCCCCTCCCGGCACATCGCCGGTTTCCAAGCCTGCCGCCGCGGAGCCTGATTTCCAGGCCCTTGTCCACGAGGCGAACCAACACTACGAGCGCGCCCTGCAACTCCAACGCGAGGGCGATTGGGCCGGGTACGGCGACGAAATCAAGAAATTGGGCGAGGTGCTGAATAAATTGGCGGCGATGCAGCATTGACGCCGACACTCGCGATGCGAAGGGTATTGGCCATTCCGCTGGAGGAAGTTCGCGACCATTTCGCCTTGAACGCGCGGCAGGATGTAAAGGTGGTGGCGCCGGAAATACTCGCGAGTGAGTTGATTT
>JASHTZ010000713.1 GCA_030040295.1 Terriglobia bacterium
AAGCTGAATGATTCCCCAGCGATCCACAAGAATTTCCCGCCATCGAACGTATACCAGTAATCATCCTCCGGCAAAGCCGGAGGCTTTCCGGTGGCTGGCCCCTGAAAGGGGCCTGACCGCCAGCGCTGGCAAGAAACCCCTCACCCGATCACCCCTTCTCCCCTCTTCCCTCTCCCCGGGGGAGAGGGAAGAGGGGGGAGGGGAGTTGAGGTGAGGGGTTCATTCGAAACGATAAATCCCCATGACTCGCTGACTCCCGGAATTGTCAAACTCAGGCTGCCGCGCCGGCAAAGCCGGGGGATCTCCCAAGGGATTAGAGCCAGGGATCGGGAAATAGAGGATTCGATGAACCGAGGTTCATCTCGGCGAGTTTTTCTGTATACTGACATGCTTTGACTTCGAAGAATTTGGATAAACCTGCCTCTCGCGCTCCGAGGCGGCCGAGCCAATTTGTGAATGGGTTTCGAACCAAATAATTTCATTCCTGCGAGGTGGAAAATGGCGGATCGTCATTCTGAAAACAAACTGCCGCGGCGCAACTTTCTGCGCGGCGCTTCGGCCGCAGCGCTGGGGTCAGGTGGATTGGCTGCGTCGGCCGCAGAGGCTTTGGGCTCAAACTCCGCGAGCGATGGCGGCGTGGCGCCCGCCGGCTCCGCCGATTCCTTCACCGGCCTCGCACCCGACACGCCTTATCCCAAGCTTGCCATCATCACGGACTTTTCGCGCGAGAAGCTCGCCTTCGCCACCTCCGTTGGCTACGAGGGCGTGGTGGTCTTCGTCAACGGCGACTTCGACCCCGACAAGGCTTCCGACTCGCAAATCGATGAGTTTCTGAACACCTCGCGCGAAACCGGGGCGCGCATCATCAGCATTGAGTGCATGTGGGGAATCAATCACATTGATCCCGACCCGGCCGCGCGCGCCAAGGCCAATGACCGCTTCATTCGCTGCCTGGAATTCGCGCACCGGCTGGGCTGCAAGTTCTGCGGGACATTCTCCGGCGGAATTCCCGGCGCGGATATGGACCGCCAGGTGAAGGAACTCGCCGCGGTGGTGAATGAAAAATACGTTCCCGTCCTCGACAAGCTGGACATCAGCATGGGGTGGGAGAACTTTCCCACGGCGGAAAACTTCGCCACGGTTCCCGCCGCGTGGGAGCATGTGTTTGAGCTCGTACCCAGCCCGCGCCTGGGCCTGGAATTCGATCCTTCACACCTGGTCCGCCAGTTCATCGATCCCTGCGACGCCGCTTGGCGCGTGCGTGACCGCATTCGCGCCGTGCACCTGAAAGACACTGAAATCACTCAGCCCGTTCTGCAACAGGTGGGAATTCACGGCCACGGCTGGTGGCGATACCGCATTCCCGGCCAGGGCTTGATGGACTGGCCGAAGTTCATCACCGTGCTGTTGCAGGCGAAATTCCAGGGAGGCGCGGCCGTGGAGCACGAAGACGGCTTCTGGGACACTCCCCACACCAGCCAGCAGCCGGATTTCCCCCAAACCCGCAAGGACGGTTTCATCCTAGCGCATCGCTACCTGAGCCAATTCCTGCCAACGCGCCTGAGTTGAGCGCGCGCAATACGTGGGTGGCGCATACATAGGGGTTCATGGAAACAAGGGGACAGACGGAACGTTTCACTTGTTTCATGGGCATTCGGTTCCTGCAAAAACCAGGTAAACGTTCCGTCTCTGGAAATCGGAACACGCCACGGAGTCCAGTGAACCGTTCCCGAAAATCACGCAACAGGTGGGTGAAATCCCGCAGTAGCTCGCGCCGGCGGGGAGGCCAGGTCGCCTCGCCACTTCCGGTAACTTCCCTAGCCTCAAGAGGTTACCAAATCATAGATACTCCCATCGATAATGGAGCCCAAATTGCTCATCTAGGCTGGGAAATTGGCGTCTCGGGGGGAATTTGCGCACATCCGGGCAAGGCAGTCGGCGGGCTTTTGTATAAACCTCACTGCTCTCGCGGCAGCGCGTAGCGGCAATCCGCAGGTTGCCCCGCCACAACTGGCATTCGAAGCGGATAAGGTTATGTGGGTGCTATCCGGCGATGTTCAACAAAAGGCAGGAAGTTAGCAGGAATTCAGTCAATTTGTCGTAGCCGTATTTTATAGAAAATAGGCCGGTTGCAGGTCGCCGAAGCTCCGAGAAAGGGAAAAGGGGTCGAAAATGAAGGAGGGTCCGGCGATGTCATTGAAAACAAAGGGGCCTATAGGCTAGTTTTTGGAGGGTCCGGCGATGCTGGTGAAAATGCAGGACCTAAGAGATGCGCGAAGCTAAGTTGCCTGCCCTCACGGGATTGCAGCGAAATGTAGGCTACTTTATCCTCGAATACGTATTACCGGCCGTCAACCGCAACCCGCCCGGCGATGTCCATGAAAATCGAGGAGTTTAACTGTTCGACGCCCGTTCGATCGGCCTCCCGAAATCGGGGGCACCTGCGCCACAACCAAGCTGGTCACGCGGGCAAGGTGAACAGGAAGTTCGCTCCCTCCCCCGGCTGCGACTCCACCCAGATTCTTCCGCCGTGCCGTTCCACAATCTTCTTGGTGATGGAAAGACCGATGCCGCTGCCCGGATACTCTTTGCGCGTATGCAGGCGCTGGAAAACTTCGAAGATTCGCTGGTTGAATTGCGGATCGATGCCGATGCCGTTGTCCTTAACCGAGAAGACCCATTCCGAGTCTTTGCGGATTGCGCCGATGTGGACATGCGGTGACTGTGAGTTGTGAAATTTAATGCCATTGCCCACCAGGTTTTGAAAAACCTGGGCAAGCTGGGCGCCATCGCATTTGAGCGTAGGCAGAGGGTCGTGAGTCACTTCGGCGTGGCTTTCCGCGATGGCGGTTTGCAGATTACTAAGAGCCAATTCGACGATGGTCGCGAAGTCGGCGGGCGCGAACTCCTTGCCGCGGCTGCCCACGCGCGAGAAGGCCCACAGATCATTGATGAGGCCCTGCATACGCGATGCGCCATCCACCATGTAGTGGATGAACTCATCGGCGTTCGAGTCCAGCTTGCCCTTGTAGCGCCGTTGCAAGAGCTGGGCGAAGCTGGCCACGGTGCGGAGCGGCTCCTGCAAGTCGTGCGAGGCGATGTAGGCAAATTGCTCGAGGTCGGCGTTGGAGCGCGCTAGTTCCTGCACCTTCTGTTCCAAGGTCTGCTGGGATTGCGCCAATTCCTCCGTGCGTTTGTTCAGCGTATCCTCTGCTCGCTTCCTTTCCGTGATGTCGCGGAGGATTACGGTATACATCTTCCTGCCGGCGACCTCCGCCTGGGCAATGGATGCCTCAATCGGGAACTCGTCTCCGTTGGCCCTCTTCCCCCAAACGATTCCCGGCTTGCCCATGGTCCGGCGCGTCACGTTCGATTCGCCGAAGAGCCGGATGTGCTCGCCATGAGCGTCGCGGTAACGTTCGGGGATGAGGAAATCGAGCGGCCGGCCAAGGGCCAAGGAGGCCTTGCAGCCGAACATTGTTTCCGCGCTGGGGTTGAAGATCTCGATCCGCTGTTCCTCATTCACCTTGATGATGCCGTCCATGGCGGTTTCAATGACCGCGGCAAGCTGCAATTGGCTCTTGCGGAGTTCTTCTTCACTCCGTTTGCGCTCGGTAATAAGTTCGCTGAAGATAATGATGCCGCCGATGCTGTCGTCAACATTGCGCCAAGGTCGAACTTCCCAACGCAGCCAATCGAGCGTTCCATCGGGATGCGGGAAGGGATCTTCCTCGCAGGTTTCCACCGCGCCCCTCATGCACCGCTCATAAATTTCGTGCCAAGGCTCGGGAAGATCCGGGAAAACATCATAGTGGCAAAGCCCCAAAATACTCCGGCCTTCGAGGCGATAGTCGGTTATCCATCGCTCGCTGACCACCAGATAGCGCATTTCGCGGTCGAGCATGGCGATGGCGGCGGGCGCGTGGCGAACGAAGAATCGCAGCATCTCCTCGGTTTTTCGCACAGCGATTTCCGCCCGTTTGCGCGCGGTGATGTCCTGGAGGATGCCCACCACTCGCACGGGCTTGCCCGGTTCGGCAGCCGCGACCGCTGCGCGCGCATGAACGATGCGCTCGGAGCCGTCGGCGAGGACGATGCGGTGATCGAAATCGATGGGCTTGCGTCCTTCGTAGCCGTCCTGCAATCCTTTCCGAACCATTTCCCGGTCGGCGGGGGGAATGCGGGTGAGGGCGTTTTCGAGCGATGGCGCGAACTCTCCGGGCTCGACGCCGTACAGGCGATACATCTCGTCGGACCACCACGCGCGATCCGTTTCCACGTTCCACTCCCAGCTTCCCACGTGCGCCACCTGCTGCGCTTCGGCCAGGCTCGCCGCGCTCTTTCGCACGGCCTCGTCGCGCTCCTGAATTTGCTCGAGCATTTCGTTGAAAGCGCGCACCAGTACCTCGATTTCATCGTGACTGTCCGTGGCCGCGGCGCGAATTGAAAAGTCCTTATCGTGCGAAACGGCGCGCGCGGTATCGAATAAAGCGCGAATGGGCCGGGCAACAAATTGCCCGAAGAAACGGGAAGCCAGAAAGGCGGTGAGGAGAGAAGCCAGCAGCACCAGAGCGCCGATTTCAAGGTAACGCACCTGCCGCTCCCTCAGTTCGTTCAGGTCAGACTCGAAAAATACAAAAGCCGTCAATTTTCCCTGAAAGGTGATGGCGCGAATGAGCATCAACTGGTCATTAGCAAACCAAAATGCCTCGGGCTTGCCCTTCGCGATTGCGGGCATGCGGGGAGCGGACCCACCGCCGTCGCGCCAGAATCCCGCGAAGGGCTCGCCCTGCGGCGTGTAAACCCAGGCGCCGACGATGTGCTCGTCTGCCCGCAGCGCGGAGAGCGTATCCCCGGCTCCTTTGGGATCGTCGAAGAGCACCGCGGAGACGCAATTCGCCCCCACCACGCGCGCCCGCATGGTGAGGTAGCGCACCATGGTCTGGCGGTAGACCACACGGGCATAACCCAGGAACGCGCCGGTAGCCAAAAGCAGCGCGGTGCCGCTTACCAGCATGTTCATCCACGTCAGCTTCTGGGTAATCGAGAAGTCGCGGACTCTGGTCATGGTTTGTTACTCTCCCTGAATCGGGGCCTGCGTAACCCTGGCCGCAACTTTGAGCAATTCCGAGCTGAGATTCAGTCCCACCTGCCGCGCGGCGGTGAGATTGATTTCAAACCGCACACGCTCCTCCGTCATTACAAACTCCACCATTCCCCCGTCTTCCACGAACTTCGGCATGTCACTGACCGTCAACATGCTCGAGTTCCCGAGCGCCGCCAGAATGCCCTTCATTTGCCCGCCTTTCGTGGGGGTAATGAAGATGACGCGGCAGCCGGCAGCTTCCTCCACCTTGGAAATGCGCCGGGCCACCACATTCTTACCGTCGATTTTCTCGCCGGAAATAGTGGCATCCAGCGCCGGGCCGAAGGGGTCGTGGCCCAGCACGCAGATGGTAAATTCATTTTCGTGAGAGGCTGCGGAATTTTGCGGCCATTCGACGAAACGGCCAAAATTGTATAGATAGGCCGCCTTGACCTCGTATTCCGTGTGAGCAGTGGCAATGGCGAGCGTGCGGGAGGCAAGAAGGCAGGCCGCAACAGCCGCGATCGCAAGGGATATCCGAGAGAGTTTGCCGACCCGTCGAATCATACGCCGCGCATTCATCTTCCCGGAGCCGCGAGGGTGCCGACCATTTCAGGGTTTCGCCGCGGACACTATCGACCCAAACCTCACCCGGTCACTATCGCGTAGACTCGGCGCTTGATGCCGGCTGAAACGCCTCCGGCCTTTGCACTCCCATCGTGGTCCGGCTGGAAAAGCTGCCCTCCAGCCAGCACTTTAGGTTCGCAGCCAGCAACTCAGCCTCGGCTCTTGTTCCCGCAAGGAATGCGTTGTGCGCCAAACCACCGGACTTAGGTCCGGTTTTCTCGAAAGAGCGCAGACTGAGGCCCCTCTCCGCAGGCAGGGAGATGCAACGCGTGATTTGTCCGTGCCTCGTCATGTCTCAGCTCCCGGCGGGTGGGAATCCATTGCTACTCTTCTCCTGCAGGAGCCTCATCGCGGCTCGAAGGCGCGGGGCGGGCCGTCTTCATGCCGCCGGGCATTGAGGACCCGGGTGGACCTGTACCTCGGCACGCTTCATCAGGACCGCGATGGCGGTGGGTTTGCCGGGGTCGTAGGCCGAAACGCCCCAGTTGACTTTCAAAGAATACGACCGGGGCTGCTGAGTGGAGGTTTGTTTCAGCGACTCATCCAGCATGGTCTTCAAATTCTGCCGCGGAGTGGCGGAGTGACTGATTCCCATCAAGACGAATTCGTCTTCACCGACGCGCGCGAGCAGGTCCGATTCGCCCGCGATTTTGCGCATTGCCTGGGCGACGGCCAGCAGGGCTGCATCACCTTCCTCCCGGCCACACGCCTGGTTGATCTTCTCCAGGCCGTCAACATCGGCATAGAGCAGCGTCAGGGTGCATTTGGCATTATCGGCAAGGCGCAGGAGTTGTTCACCCAGCACCAGAAAGCCGTGCCGGTTGTAGAGCCCGGTAAGATCGTCCTTCCAGGTGGGGCCCACGGTTTCCGCCTGCATGCGATGGCGCACCAGGGCATGCTGCATGGCACGAACGAGCGAAGCCGCCTCGAATTGCCCTTTCACCAGATAATCCTGAGCGCTGTCACGCACCGCCTTCAGGGCCAACTCGCGGTCATCCA
>JASHTZ010000714.1 GCA_030040295.1 Terriglobia bacterium
GACCGGGTGCAGATCGGGATAATCGCCGCCGCCCACGTAAGTGTGGGAGTTGGAAAGCTCGCCGATCATTTCTCCCAACAAGTAGGTGAGGTCATAACGGTCTGCGACATAAGGCAGCAGCGGAGCATAGCGCTCTTTCTCGCCGGCCCAATCGACGCCGTTCATCGATTTCTCGAAGAAAAAGTCGCGCTCCTGCCGCCAAACCTCGTCGAACATCTGCTTCCATTCAGCGCGCGGGTCGATGTCCATTTTCATTCCGGAAAGATTCAGCGCGCCATCGCCGATTTTGTGCGGACTACCGGAGGGTTTGGCGTCAATGATGCCATAGGTCCGGCTGCCGTCCTCTCCGCCGCCATGTCCGCCGGAGTAAAGCACCTTGGAGCCGTCAAACGAGAGGGCGAAGGAACCCGTTCCCGCCAGCAGCACGCTGTCCTTCCGCTCTTTCAGGTCGTAGACGTGAAGGGCGGACTCTTCGCCCGGCAACGGGCCGGAGAGGCCGAAGATGGGGCCGCTCGCGTAATACACTCCGTTCTTGCCGGCTTGCAGGTTGTAGAGGTTGCCCGGCGGCATGGGCACCGCTACAACGCGATCCTGAATTCCCTCGAGGTCAATGCGGAAATTTTTGGCGACGTCCTCCGGCGTCTTTTCCTTTTTGTTCTTGTCAGCGGATTGGTCCTTATCTTTATCTTTGCCCCCCGATTCATCGGGCTTCTTGCCGGCTTCATCGCTTTTGGGCGCAAACGGCGAGGGCAGGTCGGCGCGCAGCGTCACGAGGTAGACGCGTGTGGCTTTGGGGTTGGCGAACTCGAAATCGTAAACGCCCAGAACTTCGTTGTAATCGCGCTGCGAGAGGAAGAACAGGTATTTCCCCTCCGGGTCGAACGATGGAGTGCTGCTGTTGTTGAAACTTGTGGTCACCGGAGTGATTTTCTTGTCGGGGAGCGAATAGAGGTTGATGGTGCTGTTGTCGTTCTCTTCCGTTTTGGCGTATGCAACCCACTTGCTGTCGGGCGACCAGACGTATTCGGTGAGGTCGGAGTACTTGCCTTGGTCGATGAGCACGGGAGTTTTCTGGCCGATGTCGACATACCACAGGCGCACGTCCTTATCGGCGAAAAGCAGCTTCTTGCTGTCAGGCGACCACACGGGAGGCATGCGCGCCATCTTGCCGTCGGTGGTGATGCGGATTTCCTTGCCCATGCCGTCCTGCGGAACGATGTAATACTCTTCTTCGCCGCTGCGGTCGGAGAGGTAGGCAATCCATTTGCCGTCGGGCGACCACGCCACGTACCTCTCGCGAATTCCCGGCGTTTGGGTGAGGTTGCGAATGCTCCCGTCCTTGGCGGGGACGGTGAAAACGTCGCCGCGCGCGCTCATCACGGCGCGATTGCCTTCCGGCGAAACATCGAAATCCGTCACGTCCTTGGCGACGTTCGCCCAATGCGAGCGCGCCAGGTCGCGGTCGCCGGGCAGATACACGGTGAGCTTCTTGGCCTTCTGCGATTTCAGGTCGAAAGTGTAGAGGTAGCCGCCGTTGGTGAAAACGATGGCATCCGGTCCGAGGCTTGGCCAATCCACATCGAAATCCTTAAATTCGGTGAGCTGCTTCACTTCCTTGCTCTTCAGGCTGTAGCTGTAGAGATTCATGCGGTGCTCGGGGCCGCGGTCGGAGCCGAAGTAAATCGTTTCATCGTGCCACATCGGGTACGTCGAGACGTGAGGGTTGTCGGCGATCAACTCGTAAGTGTTGTCCTTGAGGTCGTAGATCGAAAGCTGCTGGTGCATGCCGCCGGTGTAACGCTTCCAGGTGCGAAAGTTGCGGAAGATGCGGTTGTAGGCGATCTTGGTGCCGTCGGGAGAAAATGAGGTGAGCCCGCCCTTGTCGATGGGCAGGCGCACGGGCATCCCGCCGTCGATGCTCACGGTGAAGAGGCGGCCGAACCAGTCGTTAAAAGTATCGCGGCGCGAGAGGAAAAGAATGTGCTGGCTGTCGGGAAGCCATGTGATGACCTCGTTATTTGGTCCCATGCGCTCGGGCATGGAAACGGGATCGGGCTCGAAGGTCAATTGCTTGGGCTCGCCGCCCTCGGACGGCATCACGTAGACATTGAAGTTGCCGTCGTACTGGGCCGTGAAGGCAATCCATTTGCCGTCGGGTGAAAACTTGGGAAAAAGCTCCAAACCGGGGTCGGTAGTGATGCGCCGCGCCACGCCTCCGGAGGAAGCCACCAGCCAAAGGTCGCCGGCGTAGCTGAACACGATCTTGTCCTTGTAAATGTCGGCAAAGCGCATCAGCCGGCCTTCCGGTAAATCGGCGGAAGATGCGAGTGGCACTGCCAGGAAGATTGCGAGCGCGAGAAACTTCGCCACACGATTCATCATCGTCTCCTCTTTAAACGACGTACTCAGCAGGACCTGTTGACTGATGGAACAGCGCTGGATCGCGTAGGAAAACAACGAGCACAACGCGCCGCCAACCGCCTGTTCGGAACGCTATTGTACTTGAATTTGGGCTTTGGGGCTCGACCGAAGTCGATGTTCGCCGTTCACTGTTAATCGTCGATTCGTGGTAATCTGGGTTCTATTGGACTTTCTCATGGCGACGAAGACCCTCTTAACCATTGACCAGTACAACGCCCTCGAGGAGCCTGCAGGTGTGCGGTACGAACTCGACCGAGGAGAACTGATCGTGACACCATCTCCCGCGCCCATGCATAACATTGTGTGCGGTGACCTCCACGACGTACTAAACGCATGGGTAAAAAAGCACAACTTGGGGCAGGTCATATACGAAGTCGATGTAAAGCTCGGCGAAGATACCGTCCGCCGGCCTGACTTGATGTTCTTCCCCCGGAAGCGCCTCGAAGGCGTTGATCTTGAGCAAGTGCCGCTTACCGTAGTCCCCGAATTGGCCGTCGAAGTCGTTTCCAAAAGCGACCAACCTGATGATTTGATCCTCAAAGTCCGGCAGTACTTGCAGGCGGGCGTGAAGGCCGTGTGGCTACTTTACCGGAAAACGCGCGAAGCTTATCGCTATGTTCCCCGCGAAACCAAGCCGCAGGTTCTTGGCGCCGACCAGGGCGACAAGTTTGAGGAGCCCAAGCTGCTTCCGGGATTCAAAGTTCCGCTGTCCAAGATCTTCCGATAACATTTATGACACAATCGCCCCGGTAACCTTGAAGGCATATGCGTAATCGCACGGCGGCTTCGCGGGCGTCATGATGGTCAGGCCCGAATCATCCTGCGACCAGTCGATTTTGCCGTCGAAGCCCAGGAGTTCGACGTTCTGAATCTTGCCCACGCGCAGCCAGGTGTTGGTGGCGAGCGGCTGGATGACGGTCTTGTACTCCGGCCAGCCCATCATGAAGGCGTACAGAGTTTCACCCTTGGTGGTGAAGCGGACATCGGCGGCCGTCATATCTTTCAGACTCTTCTCGTTGAATGAGGCGCTTTCCGAGGTCTTTTCCTCGGCCGGGCTTTCGCCGAAGATTTTCCAAGGGCGCGTGCCGTGAATCCCTTCGCCGTTTACCTCCATCCATTTGGTAACTTCCGCGAGGATGCCCAATTCTTCCAGGTCCAGCATGCCGCGGGCGGGCAGGGGGAAATTCAGCATCAGGTTGCCATTGCGGCTGACGATATCCACGAGCATGTCGACAATGGTTTTGGGCCTTTTGTATTGCTGGCTGAGCATGTAATGCCACTGTCCGATGCAGGTGTCGGTTTGCCAGGGGCGCGGCCAGACTCCGCTCACAATGCCGCGCTCAATGTCGAGCGTGGCGGCGCCGTGTTCAGAGTCTTCCACGCGCTTGCACGTGTACACCGTCTCGACATTTCCTCCGTTTTTCTTGGCGCTCAAGTTGTGCAGGTGGGCGATGATGCTGAGGCCGTAATCCTCAAAGGGCAGCGGGCCGTCGGTGTAAAGCAGGTCCGGCTGGTACTTGTCGAGCAGGTCGTTCATGCGCATGAACCAATGCCGCTTCCACCAGATCGGGATGCCGGTCTCGCTCCAATCCAGATCCTTCGCCCACACCTGGTCGGCGCCGATGTAGAGGCTCGCGTACTTCGGGTCGGCGCCGTCGTAGGGGGCTCCCGCATAAGGTCCGGTTTCGTCATGGTCGTGATTCACGGAAAACCATTTGTAGCTGATCCACAGATGCTCGCTCACGGCGAACTTCAGGCCGGCATCGCGCGCCGCCTGCGCCCACATGCCCACAATGTCCTTCTTCGGCCCCATTTGCGCGGCGTTCCAGGGCTGATGCGCGGAATTCCACAGGTCGAAATTGTCGTGATGCACGCCCATGCTCATGAAATATTTCGCGCCGGCCTTCTTGTACATGTCGATCAGGCGGACGGGGTCGAAATCCTGAGCCTTCCAGGCCGGAATGGTGTCCTTGTAGCCGAACTTGGAAGGGTGGCCGTAGCGCTCGCAGTGATAGAGGTTCTGCCGCGAGCCCTGCATGTACATGTTGCGCGCGTACCAATCGCCCTGCTCG
>JASHTZ010000715.1 GCA_030040295.1 Terriglobia bacterium
ATGAAACGGCTTATTCACTGCTGGCTGCCTCCTGTTCGTATCTGCCATCCTTATCCCTCTCTGCGCAGTTTGCGCGTCACCACCTGAGGCAAGAGCCGTGTGCGGGAAACCCGCTCGCACGGATCTGTGCGGGGGGCGGTGGGCAACCACCGTCCCTACCGCGACTGGGTCCGGTTCTTTCGGACCCTCCCTACAGCCGATGCGAAGCAGCGTTTTTGGGCTAATCACGGGCTGAAGCCTGCACATGTTCATCCCAGCCGATGCGCACAGGCTTATGGCGATTCGGGCACACGAACATGAGAACCTGTCACCTTGCCGAAAAAGCCCCCTATTTATACAGACCGGCAAATACGCCGAAAGTGGAGGGCAGCGCCAAAAATATTCTATTGGAAATGGCACTCCCAACTACGCCTTTGCAATTAGAAGTCCAACGTCGCGATGCATAGCTTTTCTCTCGTCAACGTGACTCCTATTAGCACCAGGATGAAATCCGAATGTAGAATAGGTCGATGGATATTTATGTCCCACAGCCCGATTTGCAGCAATGTGGATTGAATTTGCATTCTTCTCCCGAGGCCAAAATCGCCCTTTTCCGGTTGCTGTTTCGTGGGCGCGAGGATGTTTATCCACGCCGCTTCGAAAGCCGCAAGACTGGGAAGGCAGGCTATTCGCCAGTTTGTGGCAATGAGTGGGTCAAGGGGATTTGTGAAAAACCCAGAATCAAATGTTCCGAGTGCGCCCACCAGCGTTTTCTTTGTATAACAAGCGACGTGATTGGGTGGCATTTGCGCGGCCGGGATGACCGTGGCGGCGATTGCGTTATCGGCGTCTATCCGATGCTCTTGGATGAGACCTGTTACTTTCTGGCCGCCGACTTTGACAAAAAGTCGTGGCAAGATGATGCTTCCGCGTTTCTAGAGACTTGCCGAGAAATGAACTTGCCAGCGGCCTTGGAGCGATCCCGGTCGGGCCGTGGCGGACACGTATGGTTCTTTTTCCACGAAGCGATTCCCGCCTCTTTGGCACGCAAGCTCGGGGCCCACATCCTTACCGAAACGATGGAGCGCCGTCCCGACATCGGTCTGGATTCCTACGACCGATTTTTCCCTAATCAAGACACTCTCCCGCAAGGGGGATTCGGCAACTTGATCGCATTGCCGTTACAAAGGCGCCCGCGAGAATCGGGAAATAGCCTGTTCCTGAATGAGAGATTTGAGCCGTATCCCGATCAATGGGAGTTTTTGTCTTCAGTCCGCAGGATACGCCGCGAAGAAGTTGAAGAACGCGTCCGTTTGGCTGAGGCCAAGGGAGAAATTATCGGGATTCGTCTGGCTCCTGACGGCGATGAAGAGGACGCGGCGCCCTGGTCGGCTCGTCCATCAAGACGCATGAAAGAATCTCCTGTCGTTGGGCCGCTGCCGACAACCTTGGAACTCACCCTGGGCAATCAAATCTACATTGCCAAGGACGCGTTATGTCCCGCGCTCCGAAACCGATTGATCCGCCTCGCAGCGTTCCAAAATCCTGAGTTCTATAGAGCACAGTCCATGCGGCTCTCCACCTACGACAAGCCCCGAATCATTGCCTGCGCGGAAGATCACCCTTGCCATGTGGGACTGCCACGCGGCTGCCTCGACGATCTACTGCACACGTTGTCGAGCCTGAAAATTCGGCCAGTACTCCGTGATGAGCGCAACCTTGGCCAGCCGTTGAACTTGACCTTTCAGGGTGAACTGCGCCCTGACCAAAGCGTAGCTGCAAAGGCCATGCTTGAACACGAGGCAGGCGTGTTAGCCGCCAGCACCGCATTCGGGAAAACTGTAGTGGCGGCGTGGCTGATCGCTCAGCGAGGCCTAAATACACTGGTGCTCGTCCACCGAAGGCAATTACAGCAGCAATGGGTCGAGCGACTTTCGAGCTTTCTGGGAATCTCGGTACGAGATATTGGCCGAATCGGAGGTGGCCGTAAGAAGCCCACCGGCCTGCTTGATGTTGCGGTGATCCAGAGTCTGGTCCGGAGAGGTGTCGTTGACGATGTGGTGGCCAACTATGGGCATGTCGTTGTTGACGAGTGTCACCACCTCTCTGCTCTAAGTTTTGAGCAGGTTGTTCGTCAGGCCAAGGCAAAATTTGTGACGGGCCTTTCAGCAACCGTGACTCGTAAGGATGGCCATCATCCCATAATCTTCATGCAATGTGATCCGGTCCGTTATCGCAGCAATACGAAGAGGCAGACGGCAGCACATCCCTTTGAACATACGGTATTGGTGCGTCCAACCAATTTTCATCCACTGCAGGCAGCTAATCCCAACGTGCGGCAGCAATTTTACAACCTCTACGAGGAATTGATTTCAGATCAAGAGCGCAATTTGTTCGTATGCCAGGACGTGATCCAAGCCCTCCGGGATGGACGCTCACCGCTCGTGTTAACGGAGCGCAATGAGCATCTCGACTTCCTTGCTCAACAATTGGGGGAACGCGCCCAGCATTTGGTGGTATTGCGGGGAGGAATGCGAAAAAAGGAAGTTGACGCCCTCCCTGGCCGCTTGGCAGCGATTCCTGCAAATGAGTCGCGTGTTATCCTGGCCACTGGCCGTTACGTGGGAGAAGGTTTTGATGACGCCAGGCTCGACACCCTGTTTTTGACACTGCCGGTTTCGTGGCACGGCACAATCGCACAATACGTCGGCAGATTACACCGGCTCTATGACGGAAAGCGCGAAGTACTCGTCTATGACTATGCCGATCTAAACGTTACTATGCTTTCTCGAATGTTCGACCGCCGCTGCCGTGGCTACGAAGCGATTGGTTACAAAATACAGCTTCCTGCCAGCGCCGTGCCCGGTTGGCCGGCCGACGTTCCTCTTCCCGTCGATCCCGAGTGGAAAGGCCAATACGCCGCGAGCGTGCGCCGCCTAGTGCGAGACGGAATTGACTCCGCGCTGGCGAGCTTATTCCTGAATGTTGCTACCATTCGACCAGTCGATGGGGAAGGAACGGGGCAGGCGCGGAGTGCCAGTGAGGCGTTTCTGTACCGGCGACTCGAAACCCTAGCTGCCACGAACGGAAAATTTCGTCTGAACGAGAAATTGCCGATTCTGTTCGATGGCTGGGGCCGCATGGAAGTTGATTTTCTCTGCGCATCACGGCGAATCGCTGTTGAACTAGATGGTAGCCAGCACCTAGGCGACGCCGACGCCTACCGGCGGGACCGGCGAAAAGACGCTTTGCTCCAGGAACACGGCTATCTGGTCCTCCGCTTCCTCGCAGAGGATGTGGCGAAAAACCTCGACCATGTTCTGGACGACATCCTGCGGGGGCTAACGCATCGGGAAGCCAGTAGCCGAACTCCTGACGGAAACCCGGGCTGCCCTAATAACCAATCGCATCACTCTGTATAACACCAACCAGCGCGTCTAGGATGCCCCAGAATCAACGCCGGGCTATCTGGGAGGCCCAATCATCGCAAGATCGGAGTGAAACAATAAGGAACGGCTTCCAGGCAATTTTGTGACGTGGTTTGTGACGTAACTGCTCAGATAAGCTCCTATTTTCGGCGTTGAGCGTGATTTGCGTTAGAAAATCTCGACATGTCGTACAACAGCATAAATACTGAATTAAATGCAATCCCTACGACTTGTTGCTGTTATCCACTTTGGAACTCCGGAGCAACAGGTCGGGGGTTCGAATCCCTCCAGGCGTACCAATCTCGTCCACGACTCATTACTACACACTGCTGCCCCCTGTGTCAGCCCAATACCGGGGACGCACGTCGATGGATCAACCGACATCACCCAAGGCGACACGGCGTTAAAATAAACACATGAGGGCTATCGCTATTGTTCCTGGAAGCGCCGGGGCGTACCTTGTGGAGCGGCCCGAGCCTGCCATTGCCTCCCCCGATCAGGTCAAAGTAAAAACCCTTCGTGTGGGCATATGCGGCACCGACCGTGAGGCAGTAACAGGGGGCCGGTCGAGGGCGCCTGAAGGCAGTAAAGAACTGGTGATCGGGCATGAGATGTTCGGCAGAGTGGTGGAAGTAGGCTCCACGGTAAGGCGGGTCAAGCCGGGAGATTTCGCCGTCTTCACTGTCCGGCGCGGCTGCGGCCAGTGCTCACCCTGCCAAATGGGCCGCTCTGACATGTGCCGGACGGGGAAATTCCTCGAGCGCGGCATTGACGCCCTGGACGGATACCAAACAGAAATAATTGTTGACCGGGAGCAATACATACTGCGGGTTCCGCCCGAACTTGAACCCCTGGGTGTGCTGATGGAACCGCTCTCTGTTGTCGAAAAGGCCATCGACGAAGCGTTGCGTCTGCAGACGGGTCGCGACCCGCAGGCCGCCATCGCGCCGGCATGGCTCGTGGGTCGCCCATGTCTGGTTGCGGGCCTTGGTCCAATCGGGCTTCTCGGAGCTATGGTGCTGCGCCTGCGCGGGGGCGAAGTTTATGGCTTGAATGTGGTTGATGCCGCCAATGCCCGCGTAAAATGGCTGGTCGCGATCGGCGGCCACTACATCGATGGCCGGCAAGTGGCTCCGCACCAAGTGGAGAAGCACGTTGGCTTGATGGACTTCATTTTGGATGCGAGCGGCGTGGCCAAATTGGAATTCAATCTCCTGGACGCGCTGGCTTCAAATGGTGTCTACGCGCTGACGGGCATTCCCGAGGATGGGCATCCACTACAGATTCCCGGCGCCGAATTGATCAGCCGAATGGTGCTGAACAATCTCCTGATGGTGGGCAGCGTCAACGCCGCGCACGGCCACTTCCAAATGGGAGCGGTTGATCTAAGGAACGCGCAACTTCGTTGGGGCGCCCACATTGCTTCCCTCATAACGAATCGTTTCCCGCCTGAGAAGTTTTCGGAACTCGTCACGAAGCGGCAGCCCGAAGCTATTAAGGAAGTTGTGGAGTGGGACGGCAATCCCAAGAGCTAGAGTGCGCCCTCATGGATGCGCTGGCTCGCTCTCACCCTGACCGGAGGTTTGGGACCTCTGCTCGCTGGAAAGCTTGTTGAAAAGGTCAAGTTCGCGCTGGCGGTCCGCAGGGCGGTTCAGTTTCTGAAAAACCTCCGCCAGGAAGTAATGGCTCCGCCCGTTCGAGGGGTCCAGGCGGGCTGCGAGTTCCAGCTCATCCTCGGCCTTTTGAAAGTCATTCAGGCCCAGGTAGCAACGCCCCAGCAGAAGGTGAGTTTCCGAATCCTTGGGTTGGCCGGCGGCAGCTTTTTTCAGATACGGCAGTCCTTGATCGAATTGCTTCTCGCGAATCGCCAACTCCCCCAGAGACTCATTGGTCCCCGGATCGTCCGGCGACTCGTGGAGGGCAGCCAGGAATTCCTTTTCCGCGTCATCGTATTGGTGCAACATGCGGTAACAGACTCCCAAGGGGTAGTGAATCCCCTGGGCATCGGGCTGCTTTTGCAATGCCGCTTTGTATTCGGCAGCGGCTGCTTCATAATGTTGCTCTTCACCATAAAGCTGGCCTAAGAAAGCGTGGCTTTGAAAGGAATCCGGATCGATTTTCCTGACCTTCTCTATCGCGCGAAGAGAAGCCGCCATATGCAAGCGCGCGAGCTCGTAAAAGACTTCGGCTTTGTTGGGGTTCTTGGCGGCCGACCTGTTCAACTCGTCGATCGCCTCATCCGTGTGTCCCTCCGCCTCGAGCGCGAGGGCAAGATAGTATTCGGTGGCGGGATGCGGATCGGGCGTCTTTAATTCCTCGCCGAAACTCGCCACGGATTTGTTCCACTGATGCAGGCCGTAATAAGAAAGTCCAAGGAAGAAGTTAACCTGAGGATACGCTGGTTGGCCGCGGAGGACCTGTTGGAAATGTTCGATGGAGTCCGTGAACTTGTGTTCGGTCTGCTCGACCAGGCCCAGGCCCTTAAGCGCCTCCGGGTTGCCGGGATCGGAGGCCAAAATCTGATGGTAATCGCTCTCGGCAGCGGCGAGGTTTCCAGCATCCTCATCAGAATGAGCTTTCTTGAAAAGTTCCGATGTTTGCTGCTGCGGCGGGTGTGCAGCCGCCTCAGCGCGTGGGGATGTTGCCAGCAAGAAGATGATCGAGGCTGACAAAAAGCTGACCCACGCGAGCCCTGACCATTTTAGGCGAACCTTCATTTTCGGTCCTTTCGATGACAGGGGAGGGAGTTGGGAAAAGGGTCGCGTCCAAACAGGTAACTCGTACCGTCTTCACAGGGCCCACAGCCAATTCTAAAGAGGAATTCTACTGCGGATTCGGCGGATCCGGTGTCTCCGGCGATTGAGTTTTTCC
>JASHTZ010000716.1 GCA_030040295.1 Terriglobia bacterium
CCACGGACATTTCCACGGACATTCTGGCCCGTGCGCGTGAGGGCCGCTACAGCCAGCTTGAAGTGAACCGCGGGCTCCCCGCCACGCTGCTGGTGAAGTATTTTCAAAAGCGCGGATATGATTGGTATTTGTGTGACGATATTCGCCGCATGGTGGATTATCAGGCATTGAATCTTGCGGACCCCTGGCCTTCGCTGCCTTCGCTGGACCTCGTGCTGCTTCGCAATGTGCTGATCTACTTCGGCATGGAGACCAAGAAGGCTGTTCTTTCCAAGGTGCGGAAGATTTTGAAGCCCGACGGTTATTTTTTCCTGGGGGCGGCGGAGACAACCTTCAGCATTGATGATTCTTATGAACGCGTCCAATTTGAACGCGCCACATGTTACCGGGTTCCAAAAGCCTAAGGATCTGCGATCATGATTACTGAGGTGGCTTTTGCCAGGATCATTCACGACGCTTGGAGCACCACGCTGGGGTTCCAAACCGAGGGCCCTGTGACTGGTGAGTATTCGACCGCCGGCGCACTCACCGTCTGCGTCAAGATTGCCGGCGCGTGGGATGGAGAATTGCGATTGCACTGCTCGCCTCAACTAGCCCGATCCATCGCCGCTGCCATTTTCCAAGTGGAGACCGAAAGCACGAGGAGCGAGGAGATGCTTGACGCGCTCAGCGAGTTGACCCATATCATCGGCGGGAACCTGAAGCCGCTGCTGCCACGCCCTGTCAAGCTTTCGCTTCCCTCTCTCCCGGACCCGGCCGATTGTGGGCGAACCACGCCGCAATGGCAAATGGGCTGCTGCCTCAGGTTTCTCTGCGAAGGCCATCCCTTCATCGTAACCCTTGTGGGAGACTCTCCTGCCGCCACACCCAGGGAGAATTCCGCTGACGGCCAGACTCGCTTGTCTGCCGACAACGCCTGACATGAAGTGAGGCAGGGGCGGAATGGATTGAGTGAGACATGTTCGGGCAGGCCCCGCGAAGGCGATTCACGCGGGGGAACCATCAGAAGTAATTGGAATAAGGGGAGGAAATTGTTCCTCAAGTAAGCTTGCCAGGCGGGAGTGCCTGTTTACCAACCGTGTGGCGTCACGAAGGTCGCTGGCCTTCGTCCACCGCTCAAGCCGACGCTCATAATCTCACCCTCCGACATCGCGTTGCATCGGCCCTGCTGAAAATCCGGGTCTGATGGAAACGCCGCGAGAGGCAGGCTCAGTCGACACCGCGCCAGCGGTTTTCTGGATCTGAATCTCAAGCGTTCGCGGCCTTTGAAAAACTACCAATCGCCTTTGTTTCGTCGTCGTGGACGTCAAAGACCGTATAGAGTTTGGTGATCTGCAAAAGGTCATGAACCTTTTTCGTGAGGTTCAAGAGTTTCAAGCTTCCGCCCTGCTTGGAAACACCTGTAAAGGCGCTTACCAGCTCGCCGATTCCCGAGCTATCGATGTAGGTGACGTCGGCAAGATTCAACAGGAGGTTCTTATTTCCCTTGCTCAACTGATCGCGAATCAACTCCCGCAACTGTGTGCAGCCTTCTCCCAATGTTATCCTGCCACTAATATCGACGACCGATACGGAATCAATTTCTCGAATCGTGGCTTTCATGCTCACGGTCGGTTCCTCCTTGTTCAGTCTGAAATCCGGGACTCAGGCGTTTAATCATGGTCACTTCCGTCCCTGTTCCGTTAACGTGCTCCACGCGGAACTCGTCCATGAAGGTGCGAATGAGAAAGATTCCACGCCCGGAAACGTTCAGCAGGTTTTCTTCGTGCCGCGGATCGGGAATGTGGCTCAGGTCGAACCCTTTTCCCTGGTCCCGGATGCGAATCTCCAGCCGGTCGGGGTGAATCTTGAACTGCAACCAGACGCTCTTGCTGGAATCGTTCTGATTGCCGTGCCAAATGGCGTTGATCATCGACTCGTGCACGGCCATTTCAATGCGCTGCTGTTCGTCCTCATCAAATCCGGCAGTGCCGGCCACACGGCGCGTAATTTCCTCGGCCACCTCAACGTTCTTAAGGTCGCTTTCGAGGGTCACCTCAACGACACTGCTATCAGGAATCATAGGGTCCGGGAGGGAACGCAAATCCCAAGTCTGAAATTACCGCAGCGCCTACGGAAAGTCAACGTGGGCCTTGAACATTCTTTCAACCGGAACCTCTTACTTCCTCAATAAAGTCAATGGCCCGTGCGAGTGGAATCATCATGGGCCAAAGACCAGCAGAGTAAATGTCCCCGGCACCATCTGGGGCCTCGGCCGGGGATGCTCGGGCGTGGGCGCCGGGGCGGGGCCGAATTCCGCGGTTACCAGGAAGACGCGATGGGTCTTCAAATCCAGCGCCATGGTTCGCGCGCCGCGCTGGGTGGCGACACTGGCAACGGGCGTGAACTTATCGGGCGAATCTTCATGAACGATGGTCAGAGTTCCATCGCCGTTGGAACTGAAGGCAAGCTGTGTTCCCGGGTCGAATCGGTTGGCATCCACACCCTGGCCGATCGAGGGCGTGGCCAGCACTTTGCCCGTATCGGCGTCCATGATGGCCATCACCCGGCTATGGCATCCCGCAAAAAGCCTGCGATGCTCAGCGTCGATCGCCAGCCCGGAAGGGCTTTCGCACGGCGCCAGCGGCCAGCGGGCGGTGACGGTAAGCTTCCTGGAATCGATTTGGATTATTTCGCTCTTGTCCTCCAGATTGTTGTAGATATGCCCCTGGCCATCGGCAGCGGCGTATTCCGGCCGCCCCCCGAGTGTGACGGACCCGGCGGGCTTCCCTGTTTCCGCGTCAATGGCCGTGGCGGTGCCAGCGCGGCCATTCATGGTGAAGACTCGTTTGGAAGCGGGTTCGTAAACGATGGCGTCCGGGCCTTCATCCGTGGGCGCGGTTCCAAGAACCTTCAGAGTTTTCAGATCAAAAATCGTCACGGTGTTTGACCTGCCGTCGCTGGCGAATCCGCGCCCGAATTCCGGCGCCAAGGCGATGCCGTGAACGCCATCGGTGCCGGGAATATCCCCAACAATGGCGTATGTGTCCGCGTCCACCACCATGACGTGTGAACCCCTGGAAATATAGAGGCGGCGCGCGTCACTATCGCAAATCAGGTAGTCCCAGCCGCCCT
>JASHTZ010000717.1 GCA_030040295.1 Terriglobia bacterium
CCTCCACGGGCGGAAGAATGCGCTCGAGTTCGGCATCCACCAATGCACGTGTCTGCTCGAGATGCTGGCGAATTGTTTCCGGTGATTCCACGTCGAAAGATTTTCAGTTCGGACGAAACAGCGAATTCTCAACGGTGAGATGGGATCAGTCTTTAAAATTCATAATTCATTCACTCTCATCATCCGCAAAGGGCTCGGCCGCCACCTTGCCTCCCGCCTTTTTGGTCAGAATCTCCACCCGCCCCTCAGCCTCATCCAATTGCTTGTGGCAGGACTCGGAGAGCTTCATGCCTTCTTCATAAAGCACCAGAGCTTTCTCAAGGGGAAGGTCCGTGTCCTCCAACTCGTGCACGATGGCGTCAAGGCGCGCGAGATTCTTCTCAAAAGGTTCCGGCTTGTCATTCTTGGCGGAATTGGGCATGGCGGCCATTGTGTTATCAGTTTTCAGTCCCCGGTTCTCGGTCAAATCGAGAGGCAGAGCCTCGGCCTGATTCTGAAAGCTGACAACTGAGTACTACCTTCACAAATTCTATCACGGCTGGACGGTAGAAATGGCGGCAGGAGGGGCTCCCAACGATTGCGCAACCTCCAGGGCCAGGGCATAACGTCCAAAGGGGGCAGTGATTTGCACACCCTGAACCAGGGGCTGCACGGCCCGCAGCGTTTCCTGCGCGATCCTCAGGCCTTCCTGTCGCGCTCGCTCACCAGAATTTGCTGCCCGCATCCGCTCCATGACTTGCGGCGGGACGGAGACGCCCGGAACTTCATTGTTCATAAACTCAGCATTACGAAAGCTGGTAAGCGGACAGATTCCCGCAATAACCGGGATGTTCGGAGCGAAGGTACGCACTCTTTCCAGGCATTTTGCCAGTTGCTCCGCCTGAAAAATGGGTTGGGTCACGGCGAAATCCGCGCCCGCTTCCACCTTGGACTTGAACCGCTGAAGCTCCTCATCCAGACTGACTGCAGAGGGATTGATGGCCGTGCCCACAAGGAACGCCGTCTGCACACCGAGGGGATTGGCTCCCACATCCAGGCCCTGATTCAGGTTGCTTACCAGATTGACCAGGCCGATGGCATCCACCTCGAATGCGCCGAATTCGAGTGCCGTCGAGTATTGGGGGGCGTCGCGCGTCAAGGCCAGGAGATTGCGCAGGCCCAGCGCGTGCGCGCCAAGCAAATCGGATTGAATGGTCAGCACGCTGCGGTCGCGCGAGCTATAGTGGAGCACAACCTCAATGCCGGCGCGCTGCTGAAGGAGTACAGCCAGCGTGAGGGCACTCATGCGCGCCGTAGCGCCGGATCCATCAGGTATGTTCACCGCGTCAATGCCATGGTCGCGCAGATATTGCGCTCCCTCCACCTCCTTGGCGGCATCGCATCCCCTGGGAGGAACCACCTCTACCAGAATTGCGAACTCGCGGTTCGCCAGCTTGGCCGCCAGCCGCGAACGGTCAGCCGCAGGGACTTTCGGCAGCGTGTGGCTGGGCTGCGCAGAGACTTCCACTGCAACGCGCGCCCGCTGGGGGCTGGAGGAGCGTACGGCGGCCTTGATGGCCTTGATGTGTTCAGGGGTTGTGCCGCAGCATCCTCCCACCAGACGCGCGCCGGTCTGGATGAAACGCCGCGCGTAACCGGCCATGTATTCAGGCGAGCAGAGATAGACGCTGCGGCCCTCCACGGTGCGCGGCATTCCGGCATTGGGTTGGGCGGAGAGTTTTTTCTCCGTCACCGCGGCCATGCGCTCCACAGCCTCCTGCACTGCCGCGGGGCCGACGCTGCAATTCACGCCAATTACGTCCGCGCCCCACTCGTCGAGGGCGCGCGCAAAATCCTCGGGCGGTGTCCCGCTGGGAGTGCTGCCGTCGGCTTGGACAGTCATTTGCACGACGATGGGAAGCTGGCAGACCTCCCGCGTGGCCAGCAGGGCCTGGTGAGCTTCGTTCAGATCGATCATCGTTTCGATGACAATGATGTCCACGCCCGCTTCAACGAGCGCGGCGATCTGCTCGCGAAACGCAGTGCGCGCCTCCGCTGGGGGGGTCAGGCCCAGCGGCTCGAGGCGCGTTCCCAGCGGGCCTACCGAGCCGGCAACGTAAAGCTCATCGCCGGCAATCTCTCTCGCCAGGCGAACGCCCGCTAGGTTGAATTTGCGCACGTTGTCTGCCACTCCGAAGGCCCGCAGCCGGAATTTGTTGGCGCCGAAGGTGTTTGTTTCAATCAGTTCCGCTCCGGCCCTGGCGTACGCCAGATGCACTTCTTTGACAATCTGCGGCGTTGTCACGTTCAATTCGTCGTAGCAGCGGTTCAAGGGGATGCCCTTAGAATACAGCATCGTCCCCATGGCGCCGTCACACACCAGCGGTCCCTTCTCAATCCTCTCGAGGAAAGGTTCACGCATTCGTACTCTAATCTAGCATAAGTGGCGGTGAGCGGGACGGAGCGGGAGCTGTAAGGTCGGTCCTCTATTTACGATTCTTGCCGCCGTTTAGGATGGGGGGGCGGAAGAATTTCGAGCGCCATCACCAGCGCGTCTTCTGAGGGATTGTGATAGTAGTTGGGGCGTGTGTAATCCAACCGGAATCCCGCCGATGCGTAAAAGGCGAGCGCCAGCCTGTTAGACGGGCGGACCTCAAGGTACAGGGTTCTTGCCCCGGATTCATGAAGCCTGAGAATCGCACTCTCAAGCAGGGCGCGCGCCAAGCCCTTGCGCTGGTGCGAGGGATAGACCGCAAGGTTGCGCAATTCCGCTTCCTCCAGCACTTGAAGAAAGGCGGCGAAGCCTGCAACCTCCGGCGCACCCGAAGGATCGACCTCCGCGACGAGAATCACTGACCCGGGTTCGCGGGCCAATTCAAGATAATCCTGCGGCTTCCATTGCGCAGCTTGAGGGCACTGCTGCTGGATTGTGTGAATCGCGGCAACATCGTTGTCGGCGAATGGTCGAATTCGCATGCCCGGCATGGTTCAAATTTCGAGTTAT
>JASHTZ010000718.1 GCA_030040295.1 Terriglobia bacterium
AAACGTGGTCGCCATCGGCCAGGCGGCCCGCGCGCGTCGCAAAGATGGCGCGATCCGCGTCGCCGTCAAAGGCCACTCCCAGGTCGGCGCCCGCCGCGCGCGTGGCTTCCGCCATTGCCTGTGGGTGCAACGACCCGCAATTCAAATTGATGTTCCGCCCATTGGGCTCGGCGTTCAGAATTTTCGCCGTGATTCCCAGGCGCGCCAGCAGCATGGGCGCCACGCGGCTGGCCGCGCCGTTGGCGCAATCCACCACCAGGCGAAAGCGCGAAACATTGCGCCCTGGCGGAACCAGGCTCGCCAAGTGCTCGACGTACCCTTCTACCCAGCCGGGAGCTGCGGCCGCGCCATTCTCCGCCGGGCCGGGCAAATCCGGCAGGGTCTTCATCAGAGATTCCACCTCCAGCTCCTGCGCCTCCATCAGCTTGGTTCCGGCGGGTGAAAAGACCTTGATGCCATTGTCCTGATAAGGATTGTGCGAGGCGGAGACCATCACGCCGGCGGAAAGCGCGTGCTGCCGCGTCAGGAAGGCCACGCCTGGCGTAGTGATGATCCCCGCGTCAACCACCTGCGCGCCGCTTCCGGCCAACCCGCTCGAAAGCGCGCGCGACAGCCATTCATTCGATTCGCGCGTGTCTTTCCCCAGCACAACTCGAACCGGCCGCGAAGAATTTCCCAGGACGGTGCCGAGCGCACTTCCAATTTTAAGAACGGTGGCCGGGTCGAGGGGGTATTGCCCCGCTACACCGCGAATACCGTCTGTGCCGAAAAGTTCAGGTTTGGCAGCCATGGTCCAAGTCATTGTAACGCAAGGATCGCCAGACATCACAAGAGGCTTAACTCTGTTCCCTTGCACGGACGCGCCACGGCATGACGCGATGTGATTTGACCGTTGCTGAGTTGGATGTTTGCGAGATTCTCCAAAAAATAAGTAGCACGATTTTTAAAATCGTGCTACCCTCTCCTCTCTCGAAATTGGGCTTGCGGAGGGCTGCGAGGCATGCTCGGCTCGGAAGGCGATAGGATGACGGCAAAGGGCAAACCGGGTTTCAGGTCTTGCGTCGCGGCGATGGCACTCGTCCTTGCTTCGGCGGCCCTTCTGCGCGCCGTGGCCAACGGAAGCATCTCCGGCACGGTCAAGGACCAGACCGGCGCTGTCATTCCCGGCGCAACGGTTACTCTGGTGAACACGGCGCTGAACATGAAATTTCGCGCGGTCACCGACGTCCAGGGTTTTTATTCCTTCCCCGCCGTGCCCGTGGGGCGCTACGATCTGACCATTGAGGCCGCGGGATTCCAGCCGCAGCGGAAAGCGGGCCTGACGGTTGACACGGATGCCGCGCTCAGAGTGGATGCGGAGATGGAATTAGGCAAAGTGTCCGGCGTGGTAACGGTCTCGGCCACGGCGGCCACCACGGAGGCTCAAGTGGACACGGTCGCCACGCACCTGGGCGAATTGGTGACCGGCGGACAAATGACCGCCCTGCCTTTGAACGGCCGCAGCTATACTGACCTCCTCCCCATTCAGCCCGGAGTTATCCCCTCCACCACGCTGCTGCCCAATTCAGTGATTATGGCGGGAGTAACAGGAACGCTCGCGCCCTCGGGCGACTTAAATCCCGGCAATTTATCGATCGACGGCCAGCGTGAATCTTCCAACGGCTTCATGGTGGACGGTATCGACGTGCAGGAGCACATGAACGGCGGGACTTCGATTGTGCCCAACCTGGACTCGATCGCGGAGTTCCGCGTGCTGACCAACAACTTCGACCCCGAGTACGGCAACTACAACGGTGGCATGGTGACGGTCATCACCAAGTCGGGAAGCAACTCCTTCCACGGGGACGCGTTTGAGTTCGTGCGCAACACCTTGCTCGACGCACGCGGCTACTTTGACCCGGACCGGCCGGCGTTCCAGCAGAACCAGTTTGGCGGGACCTTGGGCGGACCGGTAAAGAAGCAGAAGGCATACTTCTTCGCGGATTATCAGGGGACGCGGACAAATGAAGGGGAAGAAACAGGATTGATCTCCGTGCCCAGTGCAGAGGATCGCGAAGGCAATCTCTCGGACCTCACCGGAACCTTCATCACCACCGACGCAAGTGGAAAGACCGTGCCCACTGCCGTCAGCGGCTCGTACCTCGCAGGATTGCTGACGCAGGAGCTCGGTTACAGCGTTTCGGCTGGCGAGCCTTACTACGTGGCGGGCTGTGCGTCGATCTCCGCCTGTGTTTTTCCCAATGTGGTGATTCCCGCGCCTGCGTGGTCCGCGCCCGGCCGTGCCCTGCTTGCCTACATTCCCGCGCCCAATATCGGCGTCGATCAATTTTCAACTTCTTCCTACGCGCAAACTGTGCGCGATGACAAGGCTTCCGGCCGCGTGGACGCCAACACGCGCTGGGGCCAGTTCTCCGGATACTATTTCTTTGACGACTACAGCCTGGATAATCCCTATCCCGGACAGCAGGGCGGAGCGAGCATCCCCGGGTTTGACGCGCTCGCCTTTGGCCGCGCGCAACTGCTCAGCCTGGGTGATTCCAAGACTTACGGGACGCACGTGGTGAACGAGTTCCACCTGGGGCTGCTGCGCAACGCCAACGTGATTGGGCAGCCCCGCGGCGGCCTGGGCGTGAGCATGTCCTCTCAGGGTTTTGTAAGTGGCGAAGGCACGCCGGGAATCGTGATCCAAGCGCCACAGTTTGAAGGAGTCGAAAATATTACTTTTCCGTCATTCGTCATGGGAGTTCCCGTCACCAATGAGACGCAAATCAACAACACATTGTATTTTGGCGATACCATTTCCTGGGTCGTCCACTCGCACACGCTGAAACTGGGCGGGCAGTTTCACCTGGATGAGGTGAATGAGCATCCCAACGCCACCTTCAACGGAACCTTCAACATGAACGGCAGCGAAACGGGAAACGCCTTTGCCGATTTTCTGATCGGCGTGCCGAGCAATTTTACGCAATCTTCCGGCGAGCCGTTTTACCTGCGTAATCGCTATGCGGGAGTTTTCGCGCAGGACAGTTGGCGCGCGCACAGCAACCTGACGGTGAACTTCGGCCTGCGCTGGGATTACATCATGCCGTTCTGGGAAAAATACAACCAGTTGCAGACCATTATTCCGGGAAGGCAATCGGTGCTTTATCCGAACGCGCCTGGAAGCCTCGTGGTACCGGGCGATCCGGGGATCCCCAGCACCATATCTCCCTCCAAGGCGGATAATTTTGCTCCACGAATCGGGGTCGCCTATGCGCCAAAGTTCGATCGAAAGGTTCTGAAGGAGATTTTCGGCAGCAGCGGTAAGAGCAGCATTCGCGCCAGCTATGGGATTTTCTACACGGCCTTTCCGGGCCTCTCGGCGGGAATCATGTATGCCGTTCCACCTTTCGGTTACAACTACCTGAGCCCGGAGCCGCCGCTGTTTGCCACGCCGTTTATCGACGCCGCGGATGGCACGCAAAATGTCGATCCTTTTCCTCTAACTTTCCCGCCCCACAACGTTTCACGGACCAGTCCCGACACCTCGTTTGATTTCGCGGACGTCATCCCCATTGCCGCCGATCCCTATTTTTATTACCGCAACGACGTCCCCTACACGGAAAACTTCATGCTTTCCGTCGAGCGACAGATTACTCCGGCCACCCTGCTGACGGTTAGCTACGTGGGAAACGAAGGGCACCATCTGCTGGACGTGCTGCCCACCAATCCCAGCAACCAGGCGCTGTGCCTGAGCCTCAGCCAACCGAGCGAAGTGGCGCCCGGCAGCCCCACCTGCGGTCCCTTTGGCGAAGACGCGGTGATTACCAGCGCCAGCGGACAGGTTTACCACGGCACGCGTGTGGGCCTCGGGCCGAATTACGGCGAAGACACTGCCCAGACCACCATCGGAAACTCCAACTACGACGCGCTGGAAGCGAACTTGCGCTACGTGGGGAGAAGGCTGGAGTTTCTGGTGGGATACACGTATAGCAAGTCGATGGATCAAGCCTCGAATCTCGGCGAACAGCTCAATCCACTGAACAACGAGGGCACAAGGGCAATTTCCGCCTACGACATGCGTCAGAATTTTGTGGCGAGCTATCGGGCGGTTTTGCCTTTCGAGCGGCTTTTTGACAGGAACAATCGTCTGACACGCGGGTGGAGCATCGCGGGAACGACACGCTTCAGCACCGGCTTTCCCGTGACCCTGTTTGACGATTCGGACAACTCGCTGCTGGGAACACTCGGAAACGGCGTGAACAATTATCTGCTGGACACGCCGAATTACTTTGGCGGGCCGCTCAACATCCATACGAACCCGAGAAATGGACAGGATGAATTCAACATCGCTCAGTTCAGCCCGGAGAAACTCGGAGTCCTGGGAAGCGCCGGCCGGAGATTTTTCTACGGTCCGGGTATCAGCAACTTTGACCTGACACTCACCAAACAAGTGGAATTGACCGAGTCAAAATCGCTGGAAATCCGCCTGGAAGGATTTAACACCTTCAATCACACCCAATTTTATGGTGCGGCATCGGTGGACGGCGAAGTGAATGATCCCCACTTCGGCGAGGTGGTGAGCGCGGCGGCGCCGCGGCTGATCCAGCTTGCCGCCAAGTTTGTCTTCTGAGGTCCAGATTGGCCGGCACGCCCCGCGCGCGGCGACGGGTCCAACCTCAGTCAATCGAACCAGTCCGTGAGGGCAAGATTCGTGAGCCGGGAGAATTCGCGAAGGTTGCGGGTCACCAGCGTTGCCCGGTGAGCGAGTGCGACGCCCGCAATCAGGTTGTCAAGGGGGCCAATGGGCAGGCCGCGCTTTTCAAGATCCACACGAACCAACGACGCGGACCGCGCAGCGGCTCGGTCAAATGGAAGAACCGACACGGCTGCCAAAAATGCGTCGAACTGCATTCGCCGCTTCGCGGGTTCGTCTGACCGGGCGATTCCCACTTCGATCTCATAGAGCGATACCGTAGAGATTGCAACTTCTCCGGGCGGCGTCGCCAACATTCGCTCTGCCACTTTTCCTTTACCCTTAAAAAAGTAGATGAGCGTGTTCGTGTCGAGCAGATACATGGAAAGCTCCTGGCATCGGCAGAACTCCACAGTCCACGTTGCCTTTCAGAGTCGAACCCGGAGCTTATCCCTGCCAGTCGGCGCGCGAACCTTCTTGAGATCAGGGAAATCAGGCCAGGCCCCGGCCAATTCACGCACTTCGGGCGGCCAGTCAGTGCGCGTCCGGCTCTCGACCAGCTCGGAAATCCACCGGCTGACGGAGACATTGGATTTCCTGGCCGCCGCTTTCACTCGTCGCACAGCGAAGGCATCAAGGTAGATCGTCACTTGGCTCATGAAGGCACCTCAACTCCAGCGCTCACATATATGTGCAATTATACTTGTTCTGGAGGGCCATTGGCAAGGGATGCAGCCTGTGGGCCTTTTCCTAAATGTGTGTTG
>JASHTZ010000719.1 GCA_030040295.1 Terriglobia bacterium
AAGGTACCTGCGGGGTTTTGGCTACCTCCGGTATTTCCGTAGTTAAGCAATACGCTTATGTCTCCTGGGCTGTCACCGAAGTTTGCGACGGCCAAATCGGCAAACCCATCGCCATCGAGGTCCGCAATAGCTATTCCGAAGGGATTTGTGCCAGTTTGGTAGGAACATAAAGTGTCCCCCGTCGGGCATGAAGGGAATGTGCCCGTCCCATTGGCGTTGTTGATGAGGATACTTACTGTTCCGTCGTTGGAATTCGGGACTGCTATATCAGGGCTTCCATCTCCATTCAGGTCCGCCACGGCGATATCTCTCGCGGCATTGCCCACGGTATAGGGGGAACCCTCCGCCGGGGTAAACGTGCCATCTCCATTGCCCAACATTACGCTGACGGTTCCTGGGTTTCCTGTCCCGTCATTGGAGTTCACGACTGCCAAGTCGGGTATGCCATCGCCATTAAAGTCCGCCACGGCAGCAGACCGGGGGGCGGTTCCGACTGAAAAGGTAGTCTTCGTCGTGAAGGTGCCGTCGCCATTCCCAAGCAGAATATAAACATCGTCGCTACCGTAGTCCGCGACCGCCAGATCTGGGATACCATCGCCATTGAAATCCGCTATTACCACGGGACGCGGAAAATTCCCGACGGTTATAGTGCTTTTGAGAGTAAAGGTTCCGTCACCATTTCCGAGCAGGACCATCACCGTCGGGTTCGCGTCGGTTGCTGAGTAATTCGTGACCGCTAAATCAGGAATTCCATCACCATTGAGATCCCCTATGGCGACGAAAATGGGATTGTCTGCACCCGAAGGCGTAAGCAAAGAGGATGTGAAGTTTAGTGTGGGCGCTCCTGTCCATTGGGATGCTGAACCCACTGTGTAGTTGTTGTTGGAGGTATCGATAAATGCTATCACCGTGCTGGGCAGCAGGAAGGTGCCAGCGTATACCATCGTCCCGGAAAGGGTGAACGCCCCTGCCGAGCCAGACGAGGATAGCGCTAAAGTCGTCGGAAACAGAGTACCAGTAACCGTCAAATTCTGTGCTGATGACGTGCTGGCCGCATACGGAGTCGCCGCAAATGGCGTTCCATTGAACACAGCCACATAACTATGCGACCCAATTCCGGGAATCAGATGGATGACTGCCGATCCTGCCGAGGTGAGTTGCGCCGACCCGACCACCCAGGGACTATTCATCAAGATGGAATTCTGGCAAAGAGCGGGTGTTGAGTCACAGAAGGTTACACGGCCCGTGGTGACAGTCGAGCCGTTCGAAATCGAGGCAGTGAGAGTTACAACCGTCCCCGTAGTGACCGAAGAACTGGGTGACAGAGTCAATGTGGTAGTGGTAGGGGTCTGGGCTTGTGATTGAACCGTCGTCAACAAGGAAATGCAGGCCATCATGACAATGAAATGAAGATAATGGATGGATCCACGATGCCGACGCGAAAGAGCCCTCGATTTGAAGAAGGGCTGCGTCAGGCCCCCGACAAAATTCCTTCGATTCTTCATGCTCTACCTTCTCTTGGTTTATGAAATTAGAACGTCAGAGATGAGTATGCTGACTATGTTGGCATACTGTTGGTTTAGTGGGCCTCGCACACACATGCGAATCCTGGCTTAGCCTGATACTTCTGTCCCTCAAGGGTTGGTTCTTGGGTGATACTACTTATCGAACGGAGACAATCCTAGAATTTCTTCCATCATGAAGGCCATAGTACTTTAGCACTAGCACCATAGGCCCAGTCCGCAACCGGGATCTTTAGAAAGCAAGGCCAAACTATGGACACTTGCTAGTTATTGTTGTGGTGGCTTCGCCAGAAAGGTCGTTACACCGTGATGCCACCCCATAGGATGGTCCAACATATTAACCATATGGCTACTCACTTGGCCGCGACTTTACCGTAATAGCCCCTGATGTCAATCTGGAGCCAGGCCGCCATGGAGGAATTGCTGAACAGTGGAACCTGCAAGGAAGCTTGCGTCGAGCGGCAGCCATGGGGGTATAATGACGGCTAATCCCATCGGGGGCGGCAAGACCGCACCCCTCGGGAAACACACGTCAGCATTTAAAGCGACACAAGAAAATCAAGCCCTAAGTATTCAATTTTGAGCGGAGCACTACAGAGCGCTTTCGAGGGGATGACCGACTATGTCTGAATCGCCAAACTCAAGTTGGCAAACCCGCGATGAACCTCGTTTTAACAATTTTACAAAAACCATTTTTCCAGCCGTGGCTCTCTTACTTATCACAATTGCAACCGCATTTCGTTTTTATCATCTGGGCCACCGCAGCATTTGGTACGATGAAGCTGTCACTGCCAACATATCTCACGGATCGTTTACGGAAGTGCTGCAAAAACGCGTCACGTAAGTGCCCCGGTCGTACACCCTTACTTATTGTACTTGGTGGAGAGGGTCGCGCAAGGGGCCGTGGCTGTACGCATGCCTTCCACGGTGGCGAGCGTCCTTGTAGTTTTGGTCATTCTGGCCATGGTTCGCGCCAACGTGAGCCCTTACGCTGCTCTCATTTCCGCAACAATTCTGACCGTCTCGGCCTCTCAAATCCGGTATGCCCAAGAGGTACGTGAATATTCCCTGGCCGTTCTGTCTGCGACATGTCTAATCTACTGCCTTCTTCGCTGGGAATCCGCGGGGTCCCCAAGCCGGCATCCCATCGGGTTGTATGCGCTCCTTTTCCTTGCTCCTCTTATTCAGTATGGGTTGGTTTTTTTCTCATTTGCAGTACTGACGACTATTGCCCTTCGAATCCTCTTGACTCGCAACACAAGTTTCAAGGTTTCACATGCGTTTAGGGGATTCATGTCGCTGGCCGCTGGGTCGCTCTTGACATACTTCCTTACCGCCCGCTTCCAGTTCCGTCCCGGAGGTGGGCAGTGGTACTTAGCGGGGGATTACTTTGACCCTAGTGCCGGGACTTTGACGCATTTCCTGGGTACCAATTTAATGGGCTTGATGCAATTCGTCATAGTTGGACGCCTGCGTGCGATTTGCTGTGCAACCGTTGCGGCCGCCTTCTGTTTCGCCCAACTTATCACCCGGAAAGTCGAGACCATTACAATTCTAGTATTGACATCAGTAATATGCATTATGTTAACCTCTGTAGCTAGGGTGTACCCTTTCGGGGGTGTCCGCCAATGTATTTTCCTGGCCCCGGGGTTAGTGCTATTGGTGGGAGTCGCATGCGCAGATTTCTTGAAACGACTCAAGGGGTCTGTGCAACCGACAGCCTGTGTTGGATTAATGGCTCTTATTATTTTTTCCAGTCATCGGGGGATGCGCACTTTTCAGCCATACGGGGAGTTCGAAGATACGCAAAGTATCCTAAATGAGTTAGGCAAGCTAGCGGGACCGAACGACCAAATATTTGTTTTCCATAATGCCGTGGAGCCTCTGCAGTTTTACCTCGATGGAAAGGACCACCGTTTCATCTACGGAAAACTCCACCCGCACGCGCCTCAGGAATACGTTCCAGAGATACTCGCCTCTATTGACCCGCACAACAGCCGGTTCTGGCTGGTGTTTTCGCACCTTGGAGAGCCCAGCGACCATGTGGAAGAGCAGTTGGTTGTCAATTTATTACGGTCGAACTGGAACCTTAAATGCGTGATAGCCCCCGCCAGAGCCGCTCTCTTCCTCGCAACCCGCAAGAATTCTCCCTGAGGTGTAAGAGTTTTCATCGGGGGAGGGGAAAGCGTTCTCATACAAAGCCAGCGAAGCCGACCTGCAACGTTTTTGCGAGCGGCGCCTGGACCACTTGGCGTTGCTAATCATTTCCTTCTCTGAAAACTGTCCCTTTTTTCTGTGCCTCAGTTTTCGGGTGAGGTCCACAATTCTTCTTTTCTTACATGAGTTGGCAAGCGCCCTACGGCATGCAATGGCCGCGATTTTCGTGTATCATCGCGTGCCATGCGCGCCATGAGAAATTGCATTCTTGCAATCGTGCTGGTGGCCACTGCGGCGGTTGCACAGCAAACCCACAATCAATACGAGCCCCCGAACGCGTCGGGCGCCGGCCAAAAGCTGCTTGCGCAATTTGCGGGCGAATGGGACGTGGTCAAGACTTTCTTCCCCAGGAACGGGAAGCCGATCATGACAAAAGGCGCGTGCAAACAGTACATGATCCAGGATGGGAAGTTTCTTCAATCGGATTTCACCTTCTTCAATGCTGACGGAACCAAGAGCACCGGCACCGGAATCTCCGGCTTCGATTCCAAAACCAATCGCTTCACCACGGTGTGGTACGACTCGCGGCAGACCACGATGTCGATTCGCCAAAGTGACGGCACGTTTGACGGGAAAAATATCGTACTGTGGACCACGCCCCTCGATACCGAACATCCCGGGCGCAAGACCGTGGCGCGCGCACACCTTGAGGAGGACGGTCGCGTTCTCCTCCATCGCCATTACTTGATCGACGACAAAGGCGATGAGCGGATGATCTTCGAGCTGCGGATGACGAGGAAATAACAAGGAGACGGTCGCTATAATAATACGAGCACTTCCCTGCGGCGTAATGCCAGGCCCCACCAAATCTGTTTACAGACAATATACAGGTTTTCAGACGACATCATGTCAATTTTTGCAAGGAATTACAGGCCCAGCAAGTAATGTCATGTCCTGCGCCTCCCCCAATGCCATCACCATGCCATGCCCGAAGACGGCCTTGGGTTGCACGGCGAAAGCTGCCAGTCGAAGGCCATGGGTACCCTGCAGTGGAATTTCAAAACTTAATCAAAGCCGCTCACAACTCTTGCAGGCATCCACGCATCGCGTGTATGATTTCAAGGTGCTTTCCCAGGGCTGCAATTCGGGTCGTCTGAGACCCCGGACCACCGACAATCAGGAGCGAGTCATGCGAACCCTTACGGCGTGGTTTCTCGTTCTGGCCTGTGCTTCGCCGGTTTTGTCCCAGGATTGGGCGCGAGAGAAGCTGGAAAAGTCCCCCCGCCACGGCGAGTGGGTGACCGTCAAACACGATCAGCGCGCCGTCGAGACCTTCGTGGTTTACCCGGAAGCTAGAGACAAAACTCCGGCAGTGCTGGTGATCCATGAGATCTTTGGAATGACGGACTGGGTGAAGGACTTGACGGACCAGGTTGCGGCAGCGGGATACATTGCGCTTGCACCCGATTTGCTTTCAGGCATGGGGCCAAACGGCGGGGGATCATCTTCCTTCGCGGGCGGCACAGGCATGGGAAGCCCCACGACGAAGGCGGTGAGCAGTCTCGATCCTGACCAAGTCACTGCGGACCTGGACGCGGTGGCGGATTACGCCCAGAAGATTCCCGCCTTTGACGGCAAACTGTATGTGGTGGGCTTCTGCTGGGGCGGCGGGCAGAGCTTCCGATTTGCCACCAATCGCGCGGGTCTGGCAGCGGACTTCGTCTTCTACGGCGCACCGCCACCGGCCGAGGCGATGGCGAAAATCACGGCTCCCGTTTATGGATTCTACGCCGGAAACGACGCGCGCATTGGCGCTACCATTCCGGATGCCATAGCCCACATGAAAGAGGCAGGTAAAACGTTTGAGCCGGTCACTTACGACGGCGCGGGTCACGGGTTCATGCGCGCCGGCGAGGCTCCGGACGCGAGTGAAGCCAATCGCAAAGCCCGGGATGAGGCGTGGGCGCGCTGGAAGAAGATAATGGCGGGCGGCCAATAGCCCCGCTGCGAGCGAATATTCGCGATGTGACTGACGGAAAAAGTGGACAACACCCGCCAATTCCTGAGCGTCCAAAATTAAGGGGCTGAGTGAAAGTTGTTCACTCCCAGTCCTACGGGTCCCGTCCTTCCACAACGGACTACCCGAGCGTTTGAACATATTTGGATTCGTACGGCGGTCTAAATTAAAACTTCAGCGAGGCCAACAGGGGGATAGCAAAATGAAGCGGTCACGAAGGACGGCGAAGGGGCATTGGGGAATCTTATCGTTGGTGGGCGGCGTGATGGTTGGCGCCTTGCTCCTCCACGTGGGACGATCCATCAAGGCAGATCAGGCAAATTCCCAAGTCGTTCGTGAGGTCCGCCTGGGCCAGGTTCGGCCGGATTCGCTCTACGCACTGACGGTGTGGGCAAAGCAACCTGCCCAGCTTCAGAGGAGTGAAGCCGTCCTGGTGACCGTAAACGACGCTAGCGGAGAAATCGAATCCAAGTGGCTGCACGCCGCTGACTTGGATTTCTATTTGACCGTCCACCCGCGTGCCGCCGGACCGTTGAATGTCGTGCTATCAGCATCGGCAAAAATGCACATGCCGGAGATTGGCGCAACCCTGCGCGAAGTGCCACAAACCCCTGTTCCACAGGCGGATCACACTGATAACATTGAACCTGGCGTGATCGCCGCGGCCCCCAACGGCACCTGGCAGACCGCCCAGACCTTCGAATTCGGCCAGACCATCTACGGCAGCGACGATGTGCGGCCCTACGCCCCATCACCCACCGAAGACGCTTATGAAGCGATGCTCAAAGGGTTCCAGTGGTTCAAATTCACTTTCCACGGCAAAGAACCCC
>JASHTZ010000064.1 GCA_030040295.1 Terriglobia bacterium
GGAGCGGGAATCGGCGCGGGAACGGTGCTCATCTACGACCTCTTCAAGCACGAAAAGGCGATCATTCTCGTGCAAGGCACCACCATGACCTTCGTGATCAACCGGTCCGTCGATGCGGCCAGCGGCAAGCCCATCGACTGGACTCCCCCGGATGAGTCTGCGCAGACCACCAAGTAAGGTAATCTCCGTGGCGCGCGCCACGCTGCGCCGCTCGTCCGAATCGGTCGCTTCCGCTGACCTGAGGAATCTCGAATGAAACGGCTCCGTTCAATTTCGGTGGCAGCACTCGCCGGAATGCTGGCCCTCAGTGTTCTTGGCTGGCCCGCCGACGGTGGCGATATCGCCCTGCCCGCCGGAACCGAGCTGCAGGTGAAGCTCACGATGACCTTGAGCACCAAGGGCAGCGAAGAGGGTGACCCGTGGGCGGGAAAAGTGGAGGAACCCATTTTTGCCGGCGGCGAGCAAGTGGTTCCTGTTGACAGCACGGTGCGCGGCCGCGTGACCTTCGTGAAACCCGCGGGGCGCGTGAAAGGGCGTGGCGAGATGCGCCTGGTGGCGGAGACGATTTCCGTTCCCGAGCACGGCACCTACACCATCGTCGCCCGCCTTCAAGACACCGACAACCAGAACGGAACGAAGATCAAAGACTCCGAAGGCACCCTCGAAGGCCCGGGCAAGAGCGACAAGAGCATGGCCAAGGACGCGGGGGTGGGCGCCCTGGGCGGCGCCGCAATTGGCGGCATCGCGCATGGCGGCACCGGTGCACTCTACGGCATGGCCATTGGCGCCATCGGCGGCGTGATCTACGGCTTGGCCAAGAAACATCAGGGGCCGCTGCTGCCTCCGGGCACCGAACTGAGTTTCGTTCTCGACCAGACCTTCCTTTCCAAGACGATCAAGCCTCCACCGCCCTCGAATTCCTCGTCCTCGTCTCAATAGCCGTTGTAGCGGCGCTCTGTGAGCGTCGCGCGTTGGTCCCGCCTAGGCGGGACCAACGCTACATCTTGTTTACAATGTCTCCGAGAATCTGCCTGCCGTGGAATCGGCCGTTCTCAATGAAGATTTCATTGGTGTCCATCCCTGCGATAATCACTCCGGCGAGATAGATTCCCGGCACGTTGCTCTCCAGCGTTTCGGAATTACAGTGGGGTCGCTGCGTTTTGGAATCTATCTCCACACCGATGTCGCGCAGGAATTTGAAATCAGGATGATAGCCCGTGAGGGCGAACACATAGTCATTTTCCAGGCGCAGCGTCTCGCCGTTTTTCCTCTGAACGCAGAGCGCCCCCACGGAAATCTCCTTCACCACGCATTCCGGCAAGGCGCGAATTGAACCTTCCTTGATGCGATTCTCGATGTCCGGGCGAATCCAGTATTTGATGTGCGAGCTGAGGGTCGGGTCGCGATAAATAACCGTCACGTCGGCGCCGTGCCGCCACAAATCGAGGGCCGCAACCGCGGCGGAGTTGGCAGCGCCAATCACGGCGACCTTGCGCCGGAAAAAAGGATGCGGGTCAGTATAATAGTGCGAGACATGGGGCAGATCTTCGCCGGGAATTTCCATCAGGTTGGGTAGGTCGTAGTAACCGGTAGCGATGATGGTCTTTTTGGCTTGATACTCGCTGCGCCTACCCGCGGAGGTCGCCGTCTCAACCCGGAACTCGCCATCGCGCCCGCCAATTCCCAGGACGCGCTCCTCAAAATGAATCGGCAGATGATAGAAATCCGCTGCTCGGCGATAGTATTCCAGGGCCTCGGCGCGATGCGGCTTGGTATTGAGGCTGGGAAACGGCAAGTTGCCTATTTCGAGCCGTTCGCGTGTGGTGAAAAAGGTCATGGTGCTCGGGTAGTTGTAAATCGAATTCACCAGCACACCCTTCTCAACCACCAGTACGCGCAGCCTATGCTGCACGGCTTCGATGCCGCAGGCCAGGCCGGTGGGGCCCGCGCCGACAATCACAATGTCGAGTGTTTCGTTCATGTTATGACTACGGCGAGCCCTCGTTCAACAAATCCGCCAACTCCGCCTTCACCTTTTCGTATGATGCCAGCAACTCCCGCGTCGCGTCGCGCGATTGATTTTTCCACACGAAAGCTTTCCCGCCCGCGCGCTCAACCAGAACTCCAATTCCGTTTCCCAGGTGAAAACCCACGCTCCCAAACTGTCGCACGACGTCGCCGGAAACATCGAGCAACGCCACAAATCCGGCCTTCTCCACAGCCGGGTAACGCGCGAACTGCTCGAAGCTGGTGAACTGATAGCCTGCCTTCAACAGTTTTTCGAGGCGCGCAACCTGCGTGGGATTCAGGGGCGGCGGTGAAAAGTCAGGCAAGGCAGGCTCCCTGCTTTCTGCGGCACTTCAATTCCCTTCGTCAAGGGGCCGATGCCAAGCCAGTATACCCAGGCACGGTGCCGAAGGGTGTTCTTCGATGCCACTTCGGCCACTCCGCGCACGAACTCACCCGGCAAAGCTCTGTTTACGGCTCCCTCCACCGCGTCCAGAACGCGCAGGTCCTGT
>JASHTZ010000720.1 GCA_030040295.1 Terriglobia bacterium
CGACGATACTCAATCCGGCGAAACTCCGCAAGGCCTTGTGCGTCAGCAATGCCAATTCCACAAATGAAGCGAACCCGATATACAGCAGCGGCAGGATGGGGTACCCCCAGGCGCGATACGGCCGCGGCGCTTCCGGGCGCGTCCGACGCAGCCGGAAAATGCCGATGATGGTGAGAATGTAAAAAAGCACGACGGCGAAGATCACATAGTCGAGCAATTCATTGTAACTGCCCGTCAGGGTCAGGAACGCCGCCCAAACCGCTTGCACCATGATGGAAATTGCCGGGGTGTGAAAACGGGGATGAACCCTGGCGACGGACGAAAAGAACAGGCCGTCTTTGGCCATGGCGTAATACACCCGCGCGCCCGCCAGCACCAGGCCGTTGGTGCAGCCGAAGGTGGAAATCATGATGGCAACGGCCATCAGGCCAGCGCCCCGCCCGCCCAGCATGGCCTGAACCGCCGCTGTGGCGACGCGGTCCTCCGCGGCGTGCTGGATTCCCTGCTGCATCAGCCCGCCCTGGGGGACTCCGTAAACGGCAACGCCCGGTAATATCCCCAGTTGCACAGGAAGTAGATCGTGCAGACGATCGCCGTGCCCAGAAACAATGAGAGAGGCAGATTGCGTTGGGGATTGATGACTTCGCTTCCCGTGAAAGTGACGTTGTTCCATGCGTCCGAGGAGAATAGTGGTCCCACCAGCGCGACGGAAACTACCGTCAGCGTGGCGAGGTCCCAATGGGCGCCCTTCCAGAAACCTTGGAGCGAGATTGCCGGCACGGGATGGCCGAGCGCCCACCAGATCCCGAGCGCCACCATTGCCATCAGCGCCGTGACCTTTACAACCGTAAAAATATTTTGAATGGCGGCACCGAGGCGCAGCCCCAGAACGTTCAGCGCGCTGAGAACAACAATCACCAGGATGCCGATGAGCTGCTGCGATGAAACCGTCATCGCAATGGTGTGGCCGAACACCGTGATGCTGCCCAAGTTCAGAAGAATCGTCTGGGCAGAAACCCAGGGAACGAACTCTCCCAGAAATTTCCCGAAGGCCACCACGACCGCGGCGATGGTTCCGGTCTGAATGACCAGAAAGAGAGTCCAGCCGTAGAGGAAGCCAAAGAGCGGGCTGAAGGCTTCGCGCAGGTAGACGTACTGCCCGCCTGCGGTCGGCATCATTCCCGCCAGCTCGCCGTAGCTGACGGCGGCAATGACGGTCATCAGGCCGCTGAGCAGCCAGGCGAGGAAAAACAGTCCCGGCGAGCCGACCTGACGGCCCACCTCGGCCGCAACAATGAAGACACCCGAGCCAATCATCGAGCCCATGACGAGCGTCGTGGAGTCAAAAAGGCTCAGGCCCTTCACCAGGCCCGTGGAAGGGAGGTTGGCGGAGGCGGCGTTTGTGGTGGTTTGAAGTTCTGCCATAAGGAACGGAAAGAAAGATAAAGATGTAAAATGTAAGATCTAAGAGGTAAAACCTAGCCGATTTTGGATCTATATTTTACGCCTCTTCTATCCCTTAACTTCTGCTAGAAATTGCCGCGCGCGGTCCTGAATATCATGTGCCCCCATCAAATCGCGGACCACGGCAACCGAGTCCGCGCCTGCCTCGATCACCGCCCGGGCGTTTTCGAGCGTGATTCCTCCGATGGCCACCAGGGGCTTCCGCGTGGCCTTGCGCGCTTCGCTGAGGCCCGCGAGGCCCACGACGGGGTCCGGATTCTCCTTGCTCAGCGTTGGGAAAATGGGCCCGATGGCGATGTAATCCGCCGTCGATTGGTCGGCGTCCCTTACTTGCTCGAGAACATGCGTGGAGAATCCCACGATTTTTCCCCGCCCAACCAGAGCACGCGCAAGTTCCACCGGCAAATCGTCCTGCCCAACGTGCACTCCATCGGCATTCACCGCACACGCGACGTCAGCGCGGTCATTGACGATGAATGTGCCACCGGCCTTGCGAACCGTCTGGGCCAATCGCCGCGCGCTCAGGTAGAGCTCTCCCGAAGACGCTTGCTTATCGCGAAATTGAATCAGCTTGATTCCCGCCGCCAACAAGGCCGCCGCGATTTCGTCAACCGAACGGCCACCGGCCTGCGCGGGGTCAATTATCGCATAGAGGCGAGGAATAAACATCGGAGGAAGTATGAAGGGTGAAGGATGAAGGGTAAAGGGTGAAATAGGCAGGTCTCACCCGAGAGCGCACAGAGACTCACAGAGAAGTCGTCCTCTGTCTGCCTCTGTGATCTCTGTGGTGAGAGCCCTTTCTTGGTTTCGGGCAGGCTGCGCCGGGTTCGGGGAAAATTTCAACCTTCAGCCTTCATACTTTAAACTTCTCTCTTATCCGCTATCTCCGTTTCGCGAGAATCGCGTCAGGAAGTGAGTATCAAAGTTCCCCGCCTGGAAATCGGGGTCGGCCATGATTTTCTGATGAACCGGCACGGAAGTGGAAATGCCCTCGATGATGAACATTTCGAGCGCCCGGCTCATGCGGCGGATGGCTTCCGGGCGGTCCTTGCCATGCACGACGAGCTTGGCGATGAGCGAATCGTAGTAGGGTGGGATGACGGACTCGGCGTAGCTGGCCGTATCCACGCGCACGCCGGTGCCGCCGGGCTCATGGAAGGCCGTAATCTTGCCCGCCGAGGGCGCAAAGGTCTGCGGGTGCTCGGCGACGATGCGGCATTCGATGGAATGCCCGCGCAGGCACAGGGTCTCGCCTTCGAAGGGCACGTGACCGCCGGCGGCGATCAGAATCTGATACTTCACCAGGTCGATTCCCGTCACCATTTCCGTTACCGCGTGCTCCACCTGAATGCGCGTGTTCATTTCTAGGAAATAGAGGTTGCGATTTTCATCCATCAGCAATTCGACGGTGCCGGCGCTGGTATAGTTGATTTCGTTGAGCGCCTTGATGATCTGCCGGCCGACGCGCAGGCGGGTTTCCGCGTCGACCTGGGTGGAGGGCGATTCCTCCACCAGCTTCTGGTGTCGCCGCTGGATGGTGCACTCGCGTTCGCCGAAATGCACCACGCGGCCGTGCGTGTCTCCCATCACCTGAAATTCGATGTGCCGGGGGGAAGCGACGTATTTCTCCAGATAAACGTCGGAATTTCCAAATGACGCCTTGGCTTCATTCTGCGCGGTGCGGACCAGGTGGGGAAGTTCTTCCGCGGAGGAAATGATACGCATTCCTCGGCCGCCGCCGCCCGCCGCGGCCTTCACCATCACCGGGTAGCCTATCTTTTCCGCCTCGCGCAGCGCCTCTTCTTCCGAGGTAATCACTTCCGTGCCGGGCAGGACGGCCAGACCCAGCTCCTTCATTCTCGCCCGGGCACGGTTTTTGTCGCCCATCAGGTTGATGACTTCCGGCCGCGGGCCGATGAAAGTGAGATTTGAGGCTTCGCACACATCGGCGAAGTAAGCGCTTTCGGCAAGGAACCCGTAGCCGGGGTGAATGGCGTCCGCGCCGGTTACTTCTGCTGCGGAAATGATGCTGGCGACGTTCAGATAGCTGTCCGCGCTGCGCGGAGGGCCAATGCAAACCGCTTCATCGGCGAATCGCACGGGAAGCGATAGGCGGTCGGCTTCCGAATACACCGCAACCGTGGGAATTCCCAATTCCTTGCAGGCGCAGATCACCCGCAGTGCGATTTCTCCGCGATTGGCGACCAGAATCTTTTTGAACATCGGTGAATTATTATGGGGTGCGGCCCGCCGGCAGGTCAGTGGACGGGTTTGCCCTCCAAGGGACTGCCGCTTTCATGCGCGGGCATGCCGGCGCGCTCCGACTCCGCAGCAAGCTGCCCACCCGAAAAGCGGGATTAAGCTCCCGCACTCCAAATCAACGCCATTTTGACGTGGCATTCGCCTCCCTGTCGCACAATTAATATTCGAAATCCACCCCCAGAAAGATATCTACCTGAAATTCAACCCTTTGTACAGGCTTTTGAAGGTACTTGTACTCACATGGTTTTTGCCGGGCGCGCCCGTGCCCCTTGTCCTTGATACTTTATTCCTTTTGAAATAGCTTCCAGCCCGCAATCCTCACCAACTTCCCGATTGCGGACACCAGTAGGGGCACACGGCCATGCGCCAGAACCGGCTGAGACATTACTGCCTTGGGGAATTGAAAAGGGAAATTCCGTCTGATATCCTCCCGAAGGTCTTACATCCCAGCGACAAATCTTGCGTCGCTTACCCTTTCACAGGAGGCATTCGCACATGGCACTCGATCAGGACAAACTCCATGAATTCCTTGTCAAAGCCGTCGTCGATTTTGGGGCCACATTTCACGCTGCCTTGATCCGCATCGGAGACAAATTGGGATTGTACAAAGCGCTCGCGGGAAGCGGGCCACAAACGCCTGCCGAGCTCGCAAAGAAGACCGGCACGGCCGAACGGTACGTGAGGGAATGGCTATGCAATCAAGCCGCGGGCGGCTATGTGACTTATGATCCCGGAACGGGCAAATTTCACCTGAGCGAGGAGCAGGCGTTTGCGCTCGCCGACGATAGCAGCCCGGTCTTCCTGCCGGGAGCATTCCAAACCGCCCTCGCGGCCGTGAAAGCGGAAGAGCGGATCACGGACTGCTTCAAAACCGGAAAGGGCATGGGGTGGCACGAGCATCACCCGGAATTATTTGTGGGCACAGAGCGCTTCTTCCGGCCGGGTTACGCGGCGCATCTCGTCCGTTCCTGGATTCCCTCCCTCGAAGGCGTTGAAGACAAACTGAAGAGCGGGGCCCGCGTCGCAGATGTAGGTTGCGGCTTGGGAGCCTCAACCATCCTGATGGCCCAATCCTTCCCGAAATCCGAGTTTGCCGGCTTCGATTATCACGATAAATCCATCGAGACCGCGAAGCGGCGCGCCCATGAGGCCGGCTTGGGCGATCGCATTCATTTTGAAGTTGCCAAGGCCAAGGAGTATCCGGGCAGAAACTACGATTTCGTTACCTTCTTCGACTGCCTGCATGACATGGGCGACCCCGTCGGAGCGTCGTCCCATGTTCGCGCCACGCTGAAAAAAGACGGCACGTGGATGATTGTCGAGCCG
>JASHTZ010000721.1 GCA_030040295.1 Terriglobia bacterium
CTGCGCCGCTTTGATCTCGCAAATTTAGGCCTGGTCACACAGCTCTCTGCGCCATGGCTGCTGGTGGGCGATATTGAGCGCGGCGGCATATTCGCTTCTATTATCGGTACCGTCGAGCTCCTCAGACCCGAGGAGCGCTCGTTTTTGTGCGCCTTCGCGGTTAATAAATTCCGTGGTGACCGCTCCTTGTTTGACGAAGGGCGTGAAATTCTTGAGCAACGGACGGCCGTCCCATGCCTCGGCGTGTTTCCATACGCTCCGGGAATTCATCTTGATGATGAAGATAGCCTCTCAATTCCAACGAGTCCGGCGCCCTCGGCCGGTCCCGATGGTCAGCGGTGCGCCATCATTCAATTTCCGCGAATCTCGAATACCACGGACTTCCGTCTTTTGACAATGGCCGCTTGGATCGCTCATCCGGTCGACCAGAACTTCAATTTCGTTTTTCTGCCGGGTACCAAGAATACGATTGATGACCTCGCGTGGATGCATTCCGAGCGGCTGGATGATTGGGTGCTGGGGCAATACCGACGCGGAGCAACGCTGATTGGAATCTGCGGCGGCTTTCAAATGCTCGGCCTGAGCATTCACGACCCCTGCGGGATGGAGTCAAACCGCCAGGAGGCCGCTGGCCTTGGACTTTTGCCTGTACGAACCACGATGACCCGGGAGAAAACTACCCGAGTGGTACAGGTGCGCACTCCCCGGGGGCATTCGTACTCTGCGTATGAGATTCACCTGGGCGAAACCTCTTATGACGCGGCGAATTTTGAGCCGTTTGCCTATCTCGAGAATGGGGCACGGGAGGGATTGCGCGGAAACCGTATTATTGGCACCTACTTGCACGGGGCATTTGAAAATGCGACCGTCCTTGCCGAGATCGGCATCACTGCCGATGCCCAACAAGCCAGCGGCGTGGAAGTGTTGGCGGAGTGGTTTGCCCCCTTCGGGCAGCGATTTGCAGAGCTGTTCCTGTAGATCCTCCAACTGCTTCAAATCTCCGAGGCGCACGCCCCCATCACTGAGGTTTGGCAGGTTGCGTTCCGAACGAATCGCTATCCTTGGCTTGCATCCATTGATAAAGAAGTCCGCCCAACAGTCCCAGAAGCAACCAAAACATGCCCGTGGTTGCGATGGAGAGCATCGAAAAGCGGTGGATGATTTCGGCTGGGACGACATTCTGCCCGATGGCCTTCGGAGCCCCAATCAGATGGGGGAGGATCAAGACCACGACTCCAAGCGGGCGAACGAACTTCGGGATTCCTTTCCCGAAGAAGAGCCACAGGGTAATCGCTGTCGCAAGCACTGTTCCCACCCACCAGATCTGGCGCGCATGAAGATCCGCGACGGCTACTCCCGGCGGCTGCGGAGGCAAGCCTATAGCCGGCGACAGACTTACGCAGGCGAACGCCGCGAGTCCCCAAATCAGACCACGCTTGGCGTCAAATGGCACTCCCGCCAGGAAGACGACTCCAAACAACAGAGCGGCAAATCCAATCCCGGTAAGCAGTGTGGCCAGAGCCGTGAAGGATGTGCGTTCCCAGCCATCCGCAGGCTGCCACCCTTCATCGTGGTGATGGCCTCCGGCTGCAATCTCCGCTTCCTCACCCGCCTTCTCATAAACTTCAGCCTTTTGAATGAGCGGAACAATTGTGAGGTGTTGTACGGCGAACAACACGACGCCGGCGGCGATTCCCGACAGAAGCACTACCGTCATCATATGGCGGAATCGATCCATAGTGGTCCTAGTGGCAAGGAAATCCGTTGGCATGCCGCGTGTCATGCGCTGCGTTGTGTACTTTGGTGATGGTTGAGAACCCGACCGCGTAAATGACCACCAAGCCGAACAGGAAAACTGCCATCGCCGGCCACAAACGCGCGAATGCTCGAACTCGAGTTCCGGCAGCGGGTAACGCAACTGACGTGTGCATGATGGTTGACCTCCTGATCAGTTAGAACAGTATATTGAGTCCCTCTGACGACCCGGACATTCATGCGAATTGGGAATCTTCCTCATCATACTGCGAATAACGGACTCAGAAAATGAATTTCAACGCGGCCTGCATCAGTCGGGGTGGAGCAGCGTTCACCAACTGGCCGAATAGCGAACTGCTAATGTCCCCATTCACGGCCGCGGGCCCGAAGAAGTTCGTGTGATTGAACGTATTAAATGCTTCGAAGCGAAACTGCAAGGACTTTGATTCGTTGAACTGGACCGTTTTTAATAGCGCCAAATCAAAGTTGATCTCCCCCGGACCAATAAATGACCGGCGGGAGGCGCTTCCCGGGGTACCCAGGGCATTTAGACTAAACGCCGAAACATTGAAATACGGATTTCCATTGCGAGGGTTATGGTTGATCTCCAGCGGAAGGCCGAGGTAGTCCGGCAAGTCCAGGCCGTAGTTGTTGACGCCGTTGGGATTGCTGCCCATTAATGAATTATCGCCGTCGGAGTGCAAGGTAACGGGAAAGCCGCTGTTGAACCTGGTGATTCCCGAAAGTTGCCATCCGGTGGTGACACTTCGCAGGTGTCCGAAGAAGCGCTCAAAGGGAAGCTTGTACTCGTAACTCAAAACGAGGTTCTGCGGAATGTCGTAGGCGGACAGCGCGCGGGTGGCACGCAGATCGTAGGGATTGCCGGGATCGGAAATGCTCGATGCCTGGTCGATCGACTTGCTCCACGTGTAGCCGGCAAGCAGACTGAGATTCGGGGCCGTATAGCGCACGGTCACTTCAAGCGCATTGAAATTGGCGTTCGCGACCGTGGCGTCGTAATCATCGTTGCCGTAGTCCGGCCCTAGCCCCTGCCGTGTTCCGTTATAGACCTGTCCTGACGCGCTGGTATAAACCGTCTCCTCGCCGAACGGTCCACACGTGGGTGACCCGGGCGCCACCTCGCTCGGCTGGCTCAGCGCCAGACATAAGGCTGGATTTCCAGGATTGGCGGAGTAAACGAGAAGCAGATGGTGGGACTGCGACCCGACGTAGCTCACGCTTAACATCGCGTGCTGGCCAAACTCCCGCTGCACCGAAAGAAAGTAATTCTCGGTGTAGGGATAGGTGTCCCATGGCACGGGGGCCGTCATGCCCTGTTGCGGTGCAAAGATCGAGAAACTTTCAGTCGTGTTCGGATTCTTGATTGACGTACTATACGAGGGAACATTCAGTGGAAACGGGTTGCCCAGAAACTGGCCATTCGCTGCAGTCATATAGGGCGTTGCGAACAGTGGTGGGCCGGGGCTCGTATAGCTCAAACCATAGGGCGGCTGCGGCTCGTCGATCGCCATCGTGTTCCCCTCGATGACGTTGTAATAAATTCCGTAGCCGGCGCGAATGCTGCTGTTGCCAGGTCCACCGGTAATCTTGCCCAGAAGGCCGTCCTTCGCATCCGGCGAATAGGCGACCCCGATGCGCGGTGAGAAACGATTGCTCGACGGCACCAAGGTGTTCGGAACGCCTTTGTCGCCAACGTACACCAGGCTCGGGAAAGCCTGCGTATAAACCTGCGATTGCTCTCCGGGAATGAAAGTAGGAATCTGACGGTATTTCTCGGACCAATATGCCATTCCATCCCAGCGGACGCCGGCGTTAACCGTCAACTTCCTCGTCGCGCGCCAGCTATCCTGTGCGAAACCGCCTTCATAGTGATGGCGGAGGAAGTACGCCTCGGAACTGGCCTGATTGAAAAGGGCAGGAACGCCTATGAAAAAGTCCGCGAAGTCGTTCCCGGTTTCTTGCCCGGCGAACGTAAAGCCTCCATTAAATTCTGCATCGGGATTCACGTTGACTTGCTCATAACTGCCGACGAAGCCTGCCTTGAGCGTGTGCGTGCCCATGACGCGGGTAAACGTGTCGCTCCAGGCGTAGGTATTGTTGAACTGCGTGAGGTTCGTGATGGGAACGCCTATGACAAAAGAATTAAAAATAATGTTCTCGATGCCCTCAATGGCGGGGTCGAGCGGAACGATGCCTGGCGTTCCAACGCCCGTCGCGAAACCTTGGGAGGCTAAACTCGGCCCCACCCCTTGCGCAGGCTGGCCGACGTTATTGGCGTCGCGCATGAAGCTGATCCGAGCCTCGTTGACCATGGTTTTGCCCAAGGTCTTCGTGTCCGCCGCGCTGATGAGCTGCGAACGTCCCAAATTCAGGCCCGCGAAGCCTGGAACAGTGGCGCCACCCTGTCCGCTGGGATACGGGTTGGATAGGTGATAGTCGTCAAAGAAGTCATAGATCGAAACCTGGCCCCATTCACCTGCATCCCCGCCCACCCGAATACCGCCCTTGTCATCTCTCAGAATTTCTCCATAAGCCCCGCTGGTGAAGGTGCCGGGACCGTCGTTGGGGAGCGGAATGTAAGGGAGCAAGTGTGAGACCGGCGCGGCCCAAACGGATTGCGGGATGGTGGCACCCGGAAAAACACACGTGCTGGAAGTGCATCCAGGAGTGTAGTACGGCTCGCCAGTGGTAACGTTAGTGCCCAGTTTTCCACTCAAAATATTCGCGAGATAGGGTCCGCTGACCGTGCCGTTAAGAGTGCTCGTGGTGTCGCTGAAGTCGCCAGTTCGTTCGGCCAGCGTCGGAACTGCAATCAGGCCCGTGTCGAGGCCCTGATCAGTACGGGTCCCCTGGTAATCGAGAAAGAAAAACAACCGATTCTTCTTGATCGGGCCGCCCGCGGTTGCCCCAAATTGATTTTGCCGATAGAAGCCGCGCTGCGGCGAAAAGAAGTTGCGCGCATCGAGGTCTGTGTTCCTCAAGAACTCAAAGGCGCTTCCGTGAATCGTGTTGGAGCCCGACTTCGTGACGACATTCACGATTCCACCGCTGTAGTTTCCATACTCAGCGTCAAAGTTATTGGTTAGCACGCGGAATTCGGCGATCGAGTCAAGATCGGGCACGATGGCGGTACCACCATTCATCAACTCCTTGACATCCCCGCCGTTTACCAGAAATCCGTTGGCATCCTCGCGTTGCCCAGTTATGGATTGGTTGCCCGGGTTCAGCCCGCCCGAAGGAGCGATGGCCACCGATGCGCCCGCCATAACAATGGAGGTTGGCGTCTGGGTGGACATGGGAACAATCCCCGGCTGTAACGCCAGAAGGTCCGTGTAGCTACGGCCGTTCAGGGCCACGGCGGTCATCTCGGTTCCGCTGACAACTTCGCCCACCTGCGTGCTGCTGGTCTCGACGTGTACGACATCGGCGTTATCTGTGACCGTGACCTGCTCGGTCTGTTGCGCGAGTTGGAGAGTGAAGTCCACTTGAATGGAGCTGTCGGCGTCAACCACGAGATTTGATTTCGTTTCAGGCCGAAAGCCTTCTTTCTCAATCAACAGGTCATAGCGCCCAACGGGCAATCGAGGGAACGTGTAAAACCCTCGGGCATCGGTGTTGGTCTTGCTTCGTAAGCCCTGGTCCGCGTTGATAACTGTCACCGCGGCTTCCGGAATCACCGCCCCGGTGCTATCGGTGATTATGCCCGAAATGTTGCCGGTTACCGCGCTCCATGCCACGACGGCGGAGGTGAGCAAGACGGTGGCAACAGAGAATGCAATTTTGGCAAAAACCG